>JAFZUF010000024.1 GCA_017618475.1 Clostridia bacterium | reverse complement strand
CTACTGTCATAAAAACAATTAAGCATTGATCACGATACTGGTAAATCGGAGTTTTACCCGAACGGCCATAAACATAATACAGTAATTTACTTTCTGCCAAAATTGGTGCTAATGCAGCATAGTCAATGTTTTCACAAAGAAATGTACAAATTGCAGTTTTAATTGTTTTCGGCAACTTATAATTTTTGTCAACATGAAACGCAGCCGGTTTAATAATCGGTTCGTCATCAAAAAATTCGGTAATTGGCGGTAATTCACTCATTACAAAATTTCCACATTTTTTTTATAGATACGCGTAAAATCTTTACTTAACTTTCGCAATTGGAAAATTTCGGTTTTGGCAGCATCAACATCAACTTTATTTTTCTTCATATCGGTTTCGGTAATCAACTTAATGATGACGCTATCCCCTAATACGTCGCAAGAAATATCTTTTACCACTTTTTGATTGCGTAAATTAATGGTTGCCGCCATTGCTTCAATCATTGCTAATTTACGCACAGCTACTAAATCCTCTTCGTCCATTAAATCTTTATACTTGACCCATTCTGACAACATGAAGTCGTCCCAATTACGGCAACTGGCAACAAATGCCGCCATCACTATTTCTTTATGACTTAAACCATAAAGGTTTGCATTCAAAATTGCATAATAAGTAATTTTGTCAAAATTTTGTTTATTAATATTTGTACCTAAATTAAACAGCAATGTTGCCACTTTCAAAACACGAGTGAACACCCGTGGCAATTTGTGTAAAACTTTTAACTGCATGTACAACGTACTTGCCAATAAATATTGATACTTTGCGTTATCCAAATCCAAGTTATTCGCCCAAAGAACGGTTTCTACACTGTTTAGGCAAACGTCATTAACCGGACGATCGTCCTCTTGCATTGTCAAACGATGGGCAATACCAATATTACGACCACTGCGGTTAATCACAATTTGTTTTAAACCAACATATTCCATCACCGCCAAAGCTAATGACATACCATTCATTAAATAACCAATTCCATTAGCAGTTATACCCTTTAACTTAGCACCTTTTTCAACGTCCAAACCTTGTAAGAAGGTTAAAATTTCCTGAAAGTGTTCCAAATTACTATTGTAGTTATGATCGACATCAAATGGATATTTTGTTTTCTTACGGGATAAACGCGCAAAGCCGGTAAAGATTTCACTGGAACCAATTACTGGAATTTCTGGATCAATTTGTTGGAACGGCTCTCCCGCCGCTTTTAATAATTGATTGAAATCTTCAACCGAAGTAAAATTTGCGGCACCCATCGGAATGGTAGCACTATTCAAAATTACACGACGACAATAATAAATTAAACGGGTACTTGATGTCGACACTGAAACAATTAATCCCTTCGCTACATCAATTGAATTAACCACAGCAGTATACAAAATGTTAATTTCTTCTTCTTCGGTTAACAATTTAAATTCTAAATCTAAATCTGAATTAATTTCTTCCAAGAAAGAAATATAATTTTTGGCAGCTACCAAATTCGCCGATGCAACACAATGATATTTCGTAACACCATTGTCAATCGCAATTTCTTTATACATATGTAAAATATTAATGCATTCCTTAATTTTGGCAGTTTTAATCAACTCGCTATTTGCTTGTAAGTGTTGTTCAATACCAACATTCTCGGTATATTCTTTTTCTACCTCAAAGTACTTATTTTCTTCAATGCGCACAATCGATAACTTAATTTGATTGGTGCCCAATTCCATAATCGCAGCTTTAATCATAAAGCGATAGTAACACATTATTTTAGTTTTGTATAGAGCTTATACAAAAGTTTTTTTCTTGCTAAAAGCGGTCATTTTAGTGTAAACTACACTTTATATTGTATATGGAGAGAATCATGATGAAAAAATTAGTTAAAATTATAACAGTAGTTTTGGTTATTGCCTTGTGCTTACTTACACCAGGCATGCCCGTTGCCGTAAATGGAGCTTTAAAATTAACTCCTGCAAGCAGTTCACCCTACCAATACTCGGCACCTTCACAAAGTAGCCTGACCTTTTCTACCGAAGAAGTTGGTAACTATGATTTAAGTAATTGGAATAAACCATCAAACGATTATCTAGTCGCCCAACAAGTAACACCAGAAACCAATGCTAGTTTTCATGAGAAATATGAATATACTACTTTAACTGATGGAGAACTTAACGGTCGTTCGCCCTATGTGATTGCATGTACAACTCAAAATATGCCCGTCAATGGTGGTTATACGACCGATGTCATTACTTTACCTGCTAATGGTTATTACATGGTAGAAGTAGAATATCGCTTAAATGAACAAACTAACAACACCACTGAACAATATGCTTTTGGTACATTCTACTTAGATGACGAACATTACATTACTTTACAAGGCAACGGCTGGCTTCGTAAGGCTTTTTATATTCACACTGATCTTTTGGAATCTACCACTGTCAACCCGGCACTTTATTTTGGTTCTAAAACACAAAAAGCTTTAGGTGCAATTTATTTTAACCAATTTAATGTTGTCGCACTTAGTGCAAGTAAATTTGCCGCCGCTACCGCCAATATTGATTCAACCTGCTACCTTGATTTATCACGCCAAAACATTGAATATGTGTCTGTTAGAAATTTTAACAATAATGAATTTACAACCAGTGCCGAAAGTATAAATGCAATTACAGCATCCAGCATACCGGCTTATTTGGGCTTTAATGACGAACAGGCTTACTTTTACACAAAAGATGGCAGTGACAACGATTCGGTCATGATTATGCGAGCCAATAACGGTAACGCAACTTTAACCTTAAGTAATTACGACTTTACACCTAAACCACATGAAGTATACATGTTCCAATTTTATTCAATTGCAACTGCAGCCGAAGATTTTGATAGTTTTTATTTCATGATTACCGATAATGACAGCGACAAAGGAAGCGCTGAACAGATTACAACGTTAGCCAATTATCCATATTACAACGGTTGGCAATTAAACACGGTTTTCTTTGTTGCTGGTCAAGATTTATACCAAGACTATACCTTAAGCTTTAATCTGAGCAGTTCAAGTTCCAGCACCGCCACGGGTTGGGTTTGTATCGATGACTTCAGAATTTATAAAGTAAATGGCAGTTATGCTACCGATAATAAATCAGCTACAGGCGTGCATGATACTTACGACATGAATGCCGAAGCAGATGCCTTAGATTTACCGAATGGCTATTTTGAGTTAGGTACCGCCGCTGACACTGTTACCGTTTCCGGCAGTGGTTATCCTTATCCATTGATTGCCAACGATTGGACAACAAACAACAGTGATAATGGTATTGTTAATTTAGATGCCTCTTTATGGAATGAAAGCTTTGGCGAAGGTACCAATCATCCTGGTTACATTGTAAATTATAACTCTAACAATAACGTCTACATGATGCACAATCGTAATTCGACGCGTAACATTTTAACCAGTCCGGCTATTTCAACTACTGCTGGCGAAACCAAAACAGTTTCTTTCCACGCTTGCAGCAAAACCACCACTAAAACACATGCCTGGATTATTTCTGCAACCGCAGATGATGATGGTAACTTAACTGACATTACTTATTTAGGCGAACCATTAAAAATTGAAACTGATGGTGCTTGGCAACATTACACGATTAACATCGCGGAAAATGAATTTGCCGTTTCGCGTTCCTATTATTTACGCTTCGAAATGGACGCAATTGGTTACACCTATATTGATAACGTTTGCTTTGATGACAGCAAACAAAATGATGAAATCAATAACATTGACTTAACCAATCCTTTAACGCTAAGTGGCATCTGGCATACTAACAACGACACAGTTGATTTTTACTTAAATTCAACTAAAGACGGCTTAACCCTAAAGAATATTGGCGGACAAAAAACAATCATAGAAAATGTATTTGCGTATAACTTATCTTCGGAAAACTATTATGAAATTATCGTTACCGCCCGTGGTAATCATGCTTATTTAGGTTTTGATGGTTATGATGGTTTAATGAAAGTTACCACCGATGAAATTGATGAAACATTAACTGCTGAGTATAAATTGCTCATTCATGCTGATGACGTTAACACAACCAAATTCCAAATTACATTAGGTTACGTCGCCGATGAAAATGATGACGAAAGCACAGTTAAAGTTGTTGATGGCGAAATTTTCATCAGTGCAATTACTGTAAATAAAATTGAAGAAACTGAATTTGATGATGCTAAAACTGCTGCCAACACTGACGGATCACGTGTCATGGTATTATCTGCCAGTGAAGAAACAGAAGAGGAAGAAAATACTAACAACAGCAATGCCGACGGTAGTAACTTTTTCAATGAAAATTGGTGGTATTTAGTTCCAACTTTAATTACCGCTGCCGCAGTATTATTAGCTGTTGCCACATTCTTGTTCCGTAAAATTAAATTTGAAAAGCACATCACAAAAAAGAACACTTCTTATGCTCGTGATATGCGCATCAAAAAAGAACGTAATAAAATTGTTGCCCAAAAGGCTGCAAAAGTAGATAATATAACAGATGACAAAACGCAAAGTAATTAAAATTGTTATTTGCCTAGCCATCATCGTTGTTTTGATAGGCACTGGTTTTGGTGTGTATTTTTATCACAACCGCGGTGGTATTGTCGGACATGTTCAATATGGTGAATACTATTATTTGACCGAGATGCGTCCAACAGCACGTTTTAAAGGCGCCCAAATGAACAGTTCCAGTTATTTCCGTATTAAAAATGATGGCAAAACCGGTGAACTATATTTGGCTGGATTAGAAGCCACTACTACTCCAATTCCTTTCATTGTTACCAACTATAAGGAAGGCGTTAAACAAACCATTATTGAATTTGAATACCTGCTTGCCAATGGCGAAGATACGGAAATTCAACACTTGACGGCTATTAGCACCAATGACGGGATTCGTATTAATGCCATTGAATCGCATGCAGTTGAAATTGTTCACCAAAATCATAACAACAAGGATGCTAAATCTTTGGAATATTCGGTAACAATTTTAGTTTTTAAACCAACCCAGGAGGTGGCATAACGATGCGACGCGGTGTTAAAATTGGCATTATTATCGGTGTTATCTGTTTAATTTTTATCGGCATTGGAGTATCAATTTATTACAACTTCACCGACAAATCTACCTATCATATCACAACTATCGAAAAAACCGACTTTACCGTTGCTGACTTTGTCGATAAATCTGAGTTACGCTTTTTTAAGAATGATACTTTCCACATTACCATTAAACATAAGGAAAAAGGATTATCTTTAACCGGCATTGGTACATACACCCTTGACAATAAAACCTACCATTTAACTTTTATTCAAGCCTATGCCCGCGACAATGAAGGCAACATTGTTGACTACACCACGGAGTGCAATCAAGCCGCAACCGGTATCACTTGCACCCGCAGTGGTAACCGCATTAAATTCACCGACCATAAAGGTCAAACCTTTTATTTTGGATAATTAATCACTTGACAACGGACAGGCGTTGAGACCGGCACAACAATTGTAACTGGCAATTCGCTTTCATTACGGCAATGATTAGCCAGAATAATTGTACACGGTGCAACACCGCATTCGCGCGCGATTTCAAACAGCTTTCCTTTTACATATTTGATTTTCACAAACATATGCATGTATATGCGCGCGTTTACCAAATCCGTACTTGTTATCACCGCGTTTGCCGTTTTGACGCGCTTAATCGGTTTTGTTTTCCGGATTTTTTTATCGCGTCTACTGGGCGCCGAAATGTTGGGTGTTTATCAAATGGCACTTAACATTTTTATGATTTTGTTAACAATTATCAGCACCGGTTTACCCTTAGTTCTTTCACGCGAAGTTGCCAAGGAACCAAACAACAGTGCCCGTACACGCAACATTACCGTTGCTGGCCTATTCATTAGTGTCACTACTTCCCTATTACTTTGTGCCGTGGTTTTGATTGGACATAATTTATTTGGCTTGATTTTTACTGACGAACGTTGTCTGGCGATTTTAATTATCACGTTACCCGCCTTGGTCGCCAGCAGCATCTACAGTGTCCTACGCTCTGTTTGGTGGGGCGAAAAACGTTTCATGCTTTTAGGCTTAACCGAATTAATTGAACAAGTTGTTCGTGTGCTTTTGTTCGTACCATTACTTGGCGTTACCTTTTATTTTGCCAACATGGCACACGTCGCGGCTTGGTCATTCACTGGCGCTTGCATTCTTTCCGCCATTGTTGTGGTGATAATTTTTTACTGTTGCCGAAAATCTGATAAAACCCCAATCCAACCACGACAATATATTCAACCGATTTTAAAAGCTGCTACACCGATTACCGGCGTGCGTTTATTTTCCAGTCTAACCATTCCCCTTGTTACTGTTTTATTACCACTGCGCTTAATGGCGGCTGGTTGGGAGAATAACGTGGCCATTGCGCACTTAGGTATCGTCAGTGGCATGACTTTACCACTGCTGACAATCCCATCGACCGTGATTTCGTCTATAGCCACCGCTCTAGTTCCTGAGCTGTCAAATTTGATTAATCTCAAACAATGGCCGGCTGTACGCCGTCAAATTCGCACTGTATTGCGTTTTACGGTGTTTATTAGTTTCTGCTTTATTCCAATTTATCTAGCGTTAGGCGTGCCATTGGGCGGCTTTTTATACGACAATTCCAGCAGCGGAATTTATTTGGCGCGTTCAGCTTGGGTCATGTTGCCCATGTCCTTAAATCAAATTACCAACACCACATTAAACGCTATGAACCGCGAAAACATTACCATTCGTAACTTTGCTTTAGGCACTTTAATTTTATTACCAATCATTTGGTTCATGCCTGCCGTCATTGGTGCCGATGCTGTCTTATTAGGAATGGGCTTGGCCATGACTTTAACCACTATTTTGAATTTATTAGAAATTCGTCGCGTAACCAATTGGCATGGCGCCGGTGCCACACTGGGTACAATTTGTAGTTATCTAGCACTGGCTGTACCGGTCTTTGCCATGGGATATTTTGTCTTTCAAATCAACACCACCTTACCCACCGTCCTTAATTTAATCTTATCTAGCGGTCTTGCGGAACTGGCATTCATGGGTTTATGTTGGGCGACCAACATGATTACGATTCCCCTCAAACGGCAATAAATGACTTGTAATGCTCACGATCGTTATTCGGGTAATTATTATCTACGCCATCACGATTATTGTGATGCGTTTAATGGGTAAACGTCAAATCGGTGAAATGGAGCCATTTGAATTGGTGATTACTTTAATCATCGCCGACCTTGCCACCATTCCCATGGCCGATCCCACCATTCCAATTTGGTACGGAATCTTACCGTTGTTAGTCATTCAAGTTATTCATTTCTTTGTG
>JAFZUF010000023.1 GCA_017618475.1 Clostridia bacterium | reverse complement strand
GTGCCAATGGCGGCGGTCGATTGGCAAATGCCGCCAAACAAATTCACAGTGTAATCAGTTCTCCCAACCAACATTTTACTTGCCCCGCCACAGTTAAACCCGTGGCGTTGGATAATCTTGATTACAAAAATGGCACCTTAAAATTGGCTAACGCCGCCACGCCCGAATATGAAACCACAACTGATTTATTTGCTACACGTTATACACCGACAGTCGTTTCCGAAAATTATTTGAACACTACCCCCACCACGCTTGATGGACGGTTAACCGACAAGAATACTGCACAAATTTGGTTCGAAGTTTTACCGCATCAAACCTACGAAATTTATAAAAATGATATCTTACAAGCCGTAATTCAGTACAAGAACGGCACGTACACACATACTGATAAAAACTTACAGGCAACCAATATTTACACCGTAACCGCCAGCTTGAACGGGGAAAACCCGCAAACCAGTAACCAAATTGAAATTCGTTTACCAAGTAAAACAACTAAACCCGTCCAGTCCAGTAAAGCGGTTGAAAACAAATCCGTTCCATGGTATTTTTAGAACATGGAATATTTGAACGACGAAGGCTTACTAATTGAACAACCCAGTCATTTATACAAACTTTCCAGTGATGCGGTCGCACTTGGTAACTTCGTCGAATGCAAAACAAACGACACCATAATAGACGTTGGCTGCGGTACCGGTGTTTTAACTTTATTAATTGCTGACCGTCATCACCCACGCGAAATTATTGCCGTTGATATTAACGCCGATGCCGTAGAACAACTAAATAAAAACTTAGCCCTTAATCAAAACCGTTTATCAGCCACAAGTTTTATAACTTTACATGCCGATGCTCGCCAATTACATAAAATCATTAATCACAACGCCGACGTGATTGTTTGTAACCCGCCCTACTTCAACACCGGCAAGAAATCACAAAATGAACATGTTAATCAAGCCCGCCATGATGACACTTTGTCTTTAGAAGATTTGGCAACTTTGTGCACCAGAAATCTTAAATACGGTGGCAATGTTTATTTTTGTTATCCATCCAACCAAATTGCCAAGGCCATTGCCATTTTCGAAAACCACAATTTCCGCATTAAAACAATTAAATTAATCGCCAATCAAAAAGGTGTCTACTTAGCAATTTTTCGCGCGAAAAAAGGTGGTGGACACCAAACAACTATCCTTGCTTGAAAAAGTATTCACGATAAGGACACTTATTGCATTCACTATGTCCAGCGGCATCCACACTGCAAATCTTTTTCATGGCATGGTTAATTTCTTGCACAGCCTGTTGCCCCTTCAAGTGATTAAGGTTAATGGCTCCGCTTGCCAACGACACCATCGCGTTACTTGTTTGCTGTACAATACACGCAAAGATTTCATAATCTAAATCAATTTGTGTTTGCAAACGATACTCAGTTAAATTACCGGTAATTTTCAAAACTTTATTCACGCCATCAATCACCAACGATAACATTAAATTTTTCGTTGTTAACGAATGCTTTAACCGTAAATGCGTACCATTATCCAAGGCGCGAATTTCGACATATCCCGCCACAGCGCCAGCATGGTCGTAAAGAATGATATTTTTAATCATAATTGCCATTGCATCAGCGTATCAAAAAATCTTAACAAAATTTATGCGAAATAGCGTTGATTTTGGCGTATTGTGTCGGAGTAATTTGTTCCGGGCGTAAAGTCGTATCAATGTTTGCCGCCTGTAAAATTTGTTCAACAATGTTTTTATCCACATTTAAAGCACTCGCCAACGCATTTAGCATGGTTTTACGGCGTGCCGCAAAAATTCCTTTCAATAATTTTTCCATACTTGAATCAAATACTTGATCATTCTTTTTCAAACACACAAAAGCGCTGTCAACTTTGGGTTGTGGCGTAAACATCGTCCGTGGTACATTTGCCAAAATCTTACAGTCCGCTTGTAATTGACAACTAACTGATAATGCACCATAAAGTGCATTACCCGACGGCGATACAATTCGTTCGGCAACTTCGGCCGCCACCAAAACATTTAATTCCCGACAGTTTGGCAATGCTAAAAACCGCATAATTAAAGGTGTTGTAATGTAATAAGGAACATTAGCAATTAAACGAAACGATGGCAAGTGACTGAAATCATATTGGATAGCATCGGCAAAAACTAAATCAACATTTGAATACAAACTAAGACGTTTTGTTAAAATTGGTTGCAAACGTTGGTCAATTTCCAAACTGTGAACTTGGCAACCGGTTTCCGCTAAAGTTTGCGTCAAAGTTCCAGCACCGGCACCGACTTCCACTACTATGTCGGTTGGTAGAACATTTAATTTTTTAATTAAACTACGCAAAAAACCAACATCATAAATAAAATTTTGACCCAAAGATTTTTTGTACGTAAATTCCACTTGGTCAGTTTAACACATTATGTTAGTATAAGATAGTTTATTTTGCAAAAGATAAACTCATACCAATGAAACACTTTTTACCAAAGAAAAACGAAACAGCCCGAATTAATGGGCTGTTTTTATTTTGTAGAAACGATAAGCATTTTCGGTAGTTAAAGTTTCAATTTCCGCCACTGTTTTACCGAGTACCTTCGCCATCGTCTGTGCCGTATATTGAATAAATTCCGGCCGATTAACTTCACCACGCTTGGGAACCGGTGCCAAGTATGGTGCATCAGTTTCAATCAAAATGCGGTTCAACGGAATTGAACGTAAAGTGTCATGCAAATATGCTTTACTCTTATAGGTAATATGACCACCAAACGCAAAATAAACGTCGACACCCGACATTTGTTTCAGCAAGAAATCGGCTTGTTCGGCGGTGTAACTCATGCAATGAATTAAAACGCCGTTTTTTAATTTTTGTCGATTGGCAATTAAAAGATTGGCAGTATCCGTCCAAGCATCGCGCGTGTGTACAACCAATGGTTTATGGT
>JAFZUF010000022.1 GCA_017618475.1 Clostridia bacterium | reverse complement strand
TGATGGGTTTGTGATTGAAGTTCGTGAAACAACCAATGTGGCGCCAGATTTGTTAAAACCAATTCATGGATTATCAACTGATTTTGTAATTAAACCGGAATTGTTAGATTTATTGCCGCAAATATGTTCCCATTTTAAATTGCGTGCAATAGACGTCTTGAAATTATATTTACCAAGTGCAGTCCGTACCGGGAAGCCCAAACGCAATGGGCAACGACGGGTGCCAGTTAGTATTGAAAAAACTGACCATCAAGTAGTTTTAAATACAGAGCAGCAACAATGCGTTGACACCGTTTTAACTCAACCGGAAAAAGTTTATTTATTAAAGGGTGTAACCGGCAGTGGTAAAACCGAAGTTTACATGCACATTATTAAAAAAGTGTTAGATGCGGGGAAGACGGCGTTGGTTTTGGTGCCGGAAATTGGTTTGACACCGCAAGTATTGGCGAATTTTAAGGCACGTTTTGGTGACGTTGTTGCCATGCTCCACAGTAAATTGTATGGTGGTGAAAAATTTGATGAATGGTTACGTGTCGATCAAGGGATAGCGCGAATTGTGATTGGGGCACGCTCGGCGGTATTTGCGCCATTGGAAAACATTGGTGCAATTATTATTGATGAAGAACATGACGGCAGTTACCAAAGTGACAGTAATCCGCGCTATTTAACTCATGATATTGCAATTATGCGCGCGAAGTGGCATCATTGTCCGGTCGTTTTGGGTTCGGCAACACCATCGGTGCAAAGTTTCTACTTGGCTGAACAAGGGGAGTACCAACTGTTAGAATTAACTAAACGTGTTAACAATGTACCGCTACCCAAAATTGAAATTGTGGATATGGCGAACGAAATTCGTTCCGGGAATGGTGGCATTTTTGGTAACGATGTTTTGGTTGAATTATTACAAACTTTGTGCCAAGGTCATTCCGCAATGATTTTTTTAAACCGTCGTGGCTATTCACAAACGGTACGGTGCTTGCAATGTGGGTGGAGTGCAAAATGTGAAAATTGCGACGTTTCCATGGTTTACCATAAAGACGATGAACAATTAAAATGTCATTACTGTGCGGCGCGTATGCCGTTTCCGTCACGTTGTCCACAGTGTGGTAGCACTTACATTAAGCACGGCGCTATGGGTACTCAAAAAATTTGTGCCGAATTGGAAAAGTTGTTGAAGCAAGCGGGTTTGACGGTGCCAGTTTTACGGATGGATACTGATAACACCCAAACCAAAGGGGCTTTGGTAAAAATTTTGGAAACATTTGCTAAGACTTCGCCGTCGGTTTTGGTTGGTACCCAAATGATTGCCAAAGGACACCATTTCCCGCAAGTCAGTTTGGTGATTATTGTCAATGCTGATGGTGGTTTTGTGGCGGATTATCGATCGGCAGAACGAACTTTTGCCTTGCTGACGCAAGTGGCAGGACGGGCAGGACGTGAGGTTGGTAATGTCGGCAAAGTTTATTTGCAAACTTATATGCCAAACCATTATGTGTATAAATTTATTCAAAATTATGATTATTTGGGTTTTTATCAACGAGAAATTATGGCGCGCCAAACCACGAAGTATCCGCCTTTTGCGATGATTGTACGAGTGTTGGTGTCCGGAACGGTTGATACCAAAATTATTGAAGTGATTAAACAAATTATGCAACCGTTACGTAAATATGACAGCGAACAACAAGCATTTATTTATTTGGGTGCGATGAAATGTCCGTACGGTCGTTTGCAAAATAAATATCGTTACCAAATTTTAGCACGTATTAAACAAGAAGTTGCGGAGCAGACGATTGATTATATGGCCGATTGCATTAAACAAATGGAAGACCAACCATTAGCACGTAGCGTAAAAATATTTTTTGAGATAAATCCGGCCAGTTTATCGTAAACATGGGTAATGTTATCAATAGGGGATAAAAGAGTTACGCAAGTGCGCCGTGGTTATCATGTGCGTAAAATCAAAGTGCGTAAACAACATTTTCCTAAAAGTGTAAATTTATCAAGAATTGTGGGGTTTGTTTATAAAATAACCCCAAGATATTGTGATATAGGATTACTAATTCCTGTTTTAGGTTTGGTAATTTTTGGTGTCTTGATGATTTATTCGGCGTCAAATTATAATGCACAAATCTATTATGGTGATCCTTTTTATTATACAGTTAAACAACTAATTGGTCTTGTTTTGGGTTTGATTGGGTTAGGCTTAATGTACTTTATCAATTATCATTGGTTGCAGCGCTTCGCGTTGGTGATTTTTGGTGTCGCAGTGGCTTTGTTGGGTGCGGTATTTATTCCCGGAATTGGTATTTCGAAGTTAGGGGCGACGCGGTGGATTGGTATCGGTAGTTTTTCGTTGCAGCCAAGTGAGATAGCTAAATTTGCGTTGGTGATTTTTGCCGCCCGTATTTTTGCCGGTAAGTGTAATAATCATGTAGATAGTCAGCGGGTTTTAAAAATGGCGGACCAACGTTTACCGATTCCAAAATGGTGGCAAACTTTAGCTGTGTTAATGGCAGGCGGTATAATTTGTGGTTTAATTATTTTGGAACCCAATATGTCGATTACGATGACGGTAGGAATTATCATGTTGGTAGTGTTGTTCCTGTGTGGCGTGCGTTTAAAAACTTTGGGGTTGATCTTGTTGCCAGCACTTGCGATGGTGGGAATAATGTTAATCGCGGCGCCATATCGGTTAAAGCGTTTGTCGGCATTTATTGACCCGTGGGCAAACCCCAAAGGCGAAGGATTTCAGCTGATTGAAAGCTTGTATGGTATTGCAAATGGTGGATTTTGGGGCGTTGGATACGGTCACAGTGTGCAAAAAAATATGTTTTTACCATTTTCTGAAAGTGATTTTATTTTTGCCATTATTGCGGAAGAATTTGGTTTTATCGGCTGTTTGGCTTTGTTTGCGGTATTTGGTTGGGTAATTTATCGTATTTTTAAGATTGGTCACCGGTGTCACGACTTCTTTGGTCGATACCTTTGTTATGGTATCGCTACGGTGATTATGGTACAAACCAGTCTAAATTTTGCGGTGGCGACGGGTTCAATCCCGCCAACGGGGCTGCCGCTTCCGTTCATCAGTGCCGGCTCTACAAGTCTGGTGGTTTTCATGAGTGCGATAGGTGTGGTATTAAATATAAACAAGCAGAGTAAAACATAAACTCTGCTTAATTTTTTTATTAAAATTTAATACAAAATTGAGATTGATGTGATAAAATAGCTAGAGATAATATGAAGACAATTGAACAGATAAAAAAAGATTTTGAAATAAGGGAACCATTTGTTCAAGATGAAGAAAATGTGTTAAAATGTAGACAAGAATTTATTCAAGACAATTCGTATATCAATGGTGGTGCAGGACTTACCAAGATTTCTGATTATGCAGAGTGGCTACAACGTGTTGAAAACGACAAAAATGGCTCAAATCGTCCAAAGAGAACAGAACTTTTATTCATAAGAAAAAGTGATGACAGAGTTGTGGGATTTATAAATATTAGACACACCCTAGAAAATGGTTTTGATATTTCTGGTGGGCATATTGGTTATAGCATCAGGCCATCAGAAAGAAATAAAGGCTATGGAACAATTTTGCTTTCAATAGCTATTGATTATTGCAGAAAAAAGTTGAATATGAAAAAGGTTTTAGTTACTTGCGACAAATCTAATATTGCATCAAAAAAAGTCATAATAAACAATAATGGTAAAATTGAAAATGAAGTTGCAGAAGGCGAAAATATCATAGAAAGATATTGGATTAAAAATTAGTTTTTGGTTTGGTAAAACATTATTCAGGCAACCGCATTGTTGGTTTTCTTGATGGCGATTGGTGTGGTGTTGAATATTAATAAGCAAAATAAAATACAAATTTTTTCCTTTATTGTTTGAAAATAAAGGAAATATTAATCCTGAAGTGGCAGCAACCGAAGAACAATCATTATAGCGGGGGAAGTTGCAAATCGTCAGAAAGCGGGCAACCAATTTCATTGATGGTATTTTTGATATCATTGATATGGTTTTTGGCATATTTGTGATATTTTTCCCCGAATTTTACTAATTCAGTGTATGTAAAATAATCTGAAACAGAGCCGATCTTTTCGTAATTATATTTTTGTGGCAGTTTATGCGCGCGTCTTATTGATTCCACAATGTTATCAACATTGGTATTGCGCGTGATATACTCAGCAACTTGATACATTGAATTAATTAAATTAATATCTTTTGGCGTTAATAATTTGTCGGTTACCGCTTTTTTTAAATTTTCTTTAAATTCATAAATCTGTTCACCGCGGTTAAATATACCAAAAGGAATCGTATACTTGTCTTCTTCGGCGTTATTTTCAAAATCGATTCTGCCAATAAATTTATATTTTTTAGCATCTTTTTGATCAGATCCCATCAGTATTGCATTTCTTGTGTTAGGGTCTTGTTCATTAAGTACGTTTGGTAAAATAAATTGACTAAATATTAATTGTGCAATAGCGAGATCGGTTAAATCTTCTTTGAAAACTCCTTCATTATATGCCTTGATTATATCTATAACTGACTCCAATTCAACACCTTTTGATTCTAAATATTTGTCTAACCGTAATGTTTTTGTGTTCGGAATATGGTTGAGATCTTCGGAAATGGTTCCCAGTTTTCCATTATAGATTCCCGCATAACAATGTGTTTCAATGGGGTAGACCTTGCTGCGAAATACATTCTCGATAATTTTATCAACAGCATCTTTACCGCCCGATATCGTGTTATGTGGTTTGAAATAGTAGGGATAGATAGTACCATCATCTTTTTTGATGCCAACTCTTTGTGGGCATGCTTTTTCATGGTGAAAATTATTACCAAATTTGTTTTGCTCAGAAGATAATTGTTCACAACCGTCTAGATTGTAATAACCACGATTCGTTATTTGATCCTTTAATATTTCTTCAATAGGGGAGGCCGGTAATTTTTTTGAGTATAAGGATTCATAATAGCTAACAATTTTAGGATTCCAACTTTTTATGGTTACATTTGTCGGAATAATACATTTAGAATATTTTTCGTTATTGTAATGATAACAACCTTTTTCATCAACGTAGAATTCCGGCATATATTTCTCCTTTTTATGATTAATGTAACAAAATTATTGCAACTTGGTGTTTTCTTGTGTAGCTTCATTAGTTTCTTTGCAAATGCCATATTTTTTGCATATATTTTCAAATGAAAGGATCACACCTTGACTGGCATTTTCAAAACTAATTGATTTAATATTTTCTTTATTCTTTTTAATGAAATATTCTAAATCTCTTACTATTTTGGCATAATTCTTCAGAAATAAATCTTTTATAACTTGCGTAAAACAACAGGTACATTTCTTTTTATTTAAATATATAACAAAACTATAGGTGTCATT
>JAFZUF010000021.1 GCA_017618475.1 Clostridia bacterium | reverse complement strand
TCGTTAGTGCCATCCGAATAATAAACCGTCACAATAAAATCCTGATTACCAATGAGACTGTAAATATTCGCATCATGTGCAATCCGAATTTCATAATCATTCACAAACGTGTAATTAACACTACCATCACGAATCGCACAGTTCGCATACGTAATTGTTCTGTCCGGTGTTACCGTTTCTGAACCCCCACCACCACATGCCGACAAGAACAAAGCACACGGTACAAAGGCAATTAAAACTCCTAAAAGCATTAAAATTTTGCGGACAGTAATTTGGAAACTTTTCATCAAATTTTCCTCCTTAATATTGTTTTACAAAATTAAGTATAACATACCCCGCCGATTAAGCAAACATAATGAAATTATCGTGCATCAAACTCGTCATGCGCATGCGCACAACAAGCACAATCACCCATGCAATATTTTTCGATGTCATAGGCAATTTGGTGCTTATCGTAATAATCCTTAATCGCCGCTTTAACAGCTTCTTCCGCCAACACTGAACAATGTAATTTATAAGCCGGCAAGCCGTCTAACGCCTCTACAACGGCTTGGTTTGTTAATGTAAGTGCTTCGTCCAAAGATTTGCCCTTAATTAACTCGGTCGCCATAGAGCTTGTAGCAATCGCACTGCCGCACCCAAACGTCATAAATTTTACATCGGTAATGATATTATCTTTGACTTTAATATACATGCGCATAATATCGCCACACTTCGCATTACCGACTTCACCAATACCGTCAGCGTCCTTGATTTCGCCAACGTTACGCGGATTGCGGAAATGGTCCATTACCTTCTCACTATAAAGCATGTTTTCTTACCCCCTTTTCTAATTCGTCCCAGACGGGTGACATCTTTCGTAAATAGTCGACAATCTCCGGAACTTTTTTAATAACAAAATCAATTTCCTCTTCGGTCGTGTATTTGCTTAACGACAAACGCAATGAACCATGTGCCACTTCGTGCGGTCGTCCAATCGCCAACAATACATGCGAGGGGTCTAATGAACCCGAAGTACACGCACTGCCGGAAGATGCACAGATTCCCGCATCATCTAACAACAACAGCAAACTTTCACCTTCAATCCCTTCAAAGCACATGTTGAAATTATTTGGCAAACGTGTTGCAGCATCGCCATTAATCGCACTATGCGGAATTTTACTTAACGCCGCAAATAACTTATCACGCAACTTTGTTTCACGTGCTGCCACCGTTTTCATTTCGGCAACGGCATTTTTCAAAGCCACCGCCATACCGTAAATGCCAGGCAGATTTTCGGTACCCGCACGCTTACCACGTTCTTGTGCGCCACCTTCAATTAAGTTAGTTAACACAACTCCTTGTCGTACGTACAAAGCACCCACACCTTTTGGACCGTGAAACTTATGACTTGACATACTTAACAAATCAATATTCATCGCCATTACGTCAATCGCCACGTGTCCCGCCGCTTGAACTGCGTCAGTATGAAACAAGATTTTTTTCTCACGACATAACTTGCCGATTTCGGCAATTGGTTGAATCGTGCCAATTTCGTTGTTCGCAAACATAACGGTAACTAAGCACGTATCATCACGTATCGTTTTTTTCAAATCGTCAACTTTCACAATCCCATTCGCATTAACAGGTAAATATGTTACCTCAAAACCTTGTTTTTCTAACTTGCGCAAAGTATGCAATACCGCATGGTGTTCAAACGTCGTTGAGATAATGTGCTTTTTATTTTGTCGCGTTCCCCATTGTGCTGCCGACATAATTGCCCAATTATCACTTTCACTGCCACCTGAAGTAAAGTAGATTTCGCGCGGTTGCGCATTTAAACACTTCGCCACCATGGCGCGCGCATCTTCTAATTTTTCTTTCGCGCGTTGGCCAAAGACATATAAACTTGACGCGTTACCGTAGACTTCATCAAAAAAAGGCAACATGACTTGCTTCACCGATTCATCAACCTTGGTGGTTGCAGCATTATCTAAATAAATCATTTTGGTCATTTTGTTATATCCTACCTTTTTAGTATGAATTTATTATACAAATAACAAACCGCGACGTCAATCACAAATCTTTAATTAATCACCAACCAATTCTGCCAAGGAAAGATTATCCAAATACCCATTAATCAGTTGGTTCAACTTGTCCCAACATTTACGTGCCCGACAATGTGCATGTTTCACGCACGCTTCATCCCCCAAACATGTTACAATTGTTAAATCGCCTTCGGTGGCACGTAATATCGTTGACACTTTAATTTGCGATGCTGGTTGTGATAATTTATAACCACCATTGGTACCACGAAAACTGTCTAACAAATCAGCCTTAACCAACATCTGCACAATTTGTTCCAAATACTTTAACGAAATGTTTTGTGATTCTGCAACGGATTTTAACGACAATACTTCGCCTTCATGTTCAGCAAACTCTACCATAATTCGTAAAGCGTAACGTCCTTTTGTGGAAATCTTCATCACCCAATTATAACACTGTTGGTAATTATCTTACCAACAATTTTCTTGGGTATTTAACGTTGCGGTTGTATACTGTCCGCATGAATTGGTTTCCTAATTATACGTGCATGGCGTGTGGCGGCGAAATTCAAAGTTCTTCCAACGCTTACCTTTGCGAAAAGTGTTTGCGTAATTTACCCATCATGACAGAGACGCAAACCGACCACTTTTCACCATTCTATTACGAAGAACCAATTCGCAGCATGATTTTGAAATTAAAATATACCAGTAATGGTTTTATCGCCAAAGCCTTAGCACCATATTTGGCGGCGGTTTATTTACGCTTAATTCAACCGACGTTATCACAACAACCAATTATTATTCCTGTACCGTTACATCGCAGTCGCCAACATGAACGCGGTTATAATCAAAGCGAAGTCCTTGCCAAAGAATTAGCAACATATTTAAATTTACCGGTCATTGCTAATGTTTTAACACGCGCTCGTAAAACCGTAATTCAAAAACATATGGACGCCGCAACGCGTGCCACCAATTTGCGCGGAGCTTTCAAGGTTGACACAACTCAGACTTCAGTAATTCAAAACAAAAATATTTTACTGATTGATGACGTTTATACAACCGGCGCCACGACGCATGAATGTGCCGCGGTTTTACGTAACAACGGCGCACGAAACATCATCATTCTAACCCTTGCCAGCACAAATTTTTACAATGCTTCAAAAGAATAATTTTCAAATAAAAAACGAGCTACCCATTTAATAGTTCATTTTTAACCGTTTAAAAGGCGTCAAATTGCTTTAACGGACACTTTCCATAAATTCTTGATAACCAACTTCAAACTGTTTTTTACTTTCCGGGTCTAATTGAAACAGTAAACCAAACAAGTGACCAACGTGCACTTTTTCCTCGCGCACAATGTCTTCAATCGTAATTTTTGCCGCCGGGTCATCGGTAACTTCCAAATGGTTTTCGTATTGATTAATCGCTTCTAATTCGCCAATAATGT
>JAFZUF010000020.1 GCA_017618475.1 Clostridia bacterium | reverse complement strand
CCGGTGCTGATTGGTGAAGCTGGTGTTGGTAAAAGTGCGATTATTGAAGGTTTGGCCAAACGAATTGTTGATCAACAGGTGCCAGAAATTTTGCAAAATCAAATTGTTTATTCTTTGGACGTGGGTTTACTTTTGGGTGGTTCCAAATACCGTGGTGAATTGGAAGGCCGTTTAAATAAAGTTTTGCAAGAATTGAAAGAACGTGACGATATCATTTTATTCATTGATGAAATTCACAATATTGTGACCAGTGGTAACAAAGAAGGCGAAATGAGTGTTGCCGAAATTTTGAAACCAACTTTGGCACGTGGTAATTTACGCTGTGTCGGTGCTACCACGATTGATGAATATCATTTGTATATTGAAAAAGATCCGGCATTGGAACGTCGCTTTGATCCGGTGATGGTGTATCCACCAACGTTGGAACAAGCCGTTGAAATTCTACAAGGTTTGCAACCAAGTTTTGAAAATTATCACCATGTGCAAATTAACCAAAGTGCCTTAAATGCGGCCGTATTGTTATCTAATCGTTATATCTTTGACCGTAATTTGCCAGATAAAGCGATTGATGTATTGGACAAAGCATGCGCCAAAGCCCAAATCAAATCGGGACATAGTTTGTCGATTATTACGGATAATGATATTGCTACTGTGATTGCAGAAATGACCAAGATTCCGGTTGATAAAATTAATGCTAATGACCAAAAGAATTTGATGAATTTAGAAAAAGATTTACAAGCAGTGATTATTGGGCAAGATAAAGCGATTAATGCTGTGGCGCGGGCAATTCGTCGTAACCGCAGCGGCATTAATGATGCTAATCGTCCAATCGGTTCGTTCTTTTTCCTGGGACGAACAGGTGTTGGTAAAACCGAAGTTTGTAAACAATTGTCTCAAATGCTTTATGATACAGAAAAATCTTTCATTAAATTAGACATGAGTGAATTCAGTGAATCACACAGTGTCAGTAAGATTGTTGGTGCGCCACCAGGGTATGCTGGCTATGAAGATGGTTCAAATTTATGCAACCGCGTACGCCATAACCCGTACTGTTTAGTTTTGTTTGATGAAATTGAAAAAGCACATCCAGATGTTTACAATTTAATGTTACAAATTTTGGATGAAGGGCGTTTGACTGATTCGCACGGCAAAGTTACTTCTTTCCGCAATGCTTTAATTGTCATGACGTCAAATGTGGGTGTCAGCGAAATTCCGGCCGATTGTGAAGTTACGTCTGCTGAAGAAGAGCAGTACATTATGAACGGCATGCGAAAGAAATTCAGTCCAGAATTTATTAACCGCATTGACAATATCGTGGTGTTTAATACCTTGACGCAAACAGATATTGAAAAAATTGTTGATTTACAAATGAAGAAATTGGCGAAACGCTTATCGGCGGTTAACGTCAAAATGCAATATAGCGAAGCAGTGGTAACTTGGATTGCGGAACATGGTTATCAAAGAAATTATGGTGTGCGACCGATTCGTCGTTTAATCCAAACCCAAATTGAAGATAAAATTTCGGAACAAATCATCAGCGAACAAATTCATTTTGCTGACATCGACATTGTTGATGATGCGGTTGTGGTTCAATCCAAACGTTGATAATTGGTTAAATCTATTGTGCGAGGTTTTTCGGGTTCAGGTGTCGGTTCGTCCTTAGTTTTTGTATCTTGATTACGTAAGTTCATAATTTGGTTTAATCCGCCTGATAATAAAAACTTAATCAATAAGTTTTGAATATCATCATTCAAATTTGATGATGACTTTGTTGTGTTAGTTGTGGAATTATTGTTATTGGCATTTTGTAGCAAACTTAAAATGTTATTTAAAGTTTCGTCTTCCATTAACACCCCTTATTGATTTTTAATTGATTGTATGATTTTAATCAAACGATTTCGCTGTTCACGATTTAACATTGGGCCAATTAACTTCACCATTTTTTCAACGTCGCCCAAAGTGCCATTGGCTTTTTTGATACGAATTTGTTCGGCAAGTAAAGTCGTTAATTCGTCATCATTTAATTGGGATAATTGATCAATCGTTTTTTGATTAAATTCCATATACTTTTATATGAAATCTTGTTATACTGTGTGCATGTTTGTTGATAGTGTTGATATTACAATTCAGGCTGGTTCCGGTGGTTCCGGTGTTGCAACCTTTTACCGTGATACTTTAACCATGTTTGGCGGGCCCAATGGCGGCGACGGTGGGTGTGGTGGCAATGTGATTTTTGTTGGGACTAATAATCTTGATAATTTGGTTGATTTCCATTATCACCAAAAGTTTAAGGCTGGTGACGGGGCTAATGGTCAAGGTGGTAATAAGACCGGCTCCGACGGGGAAGACGTAATTATTCCGGTACCATTGGGCACTAAAATTATGGACGAGCATGGAAAATTGTTATGTGATATTACCAAAGTCGACCAAAAGTATTTAGCTTTAAAAGGTGGTGCCGGTGGTTTCGGTAATACGCATTTTGCGACCGCGGCACGTCAAACACCAAACTTTGCCAAAACAGGTGTAAAAACTCAACCATATCATGTGCGCCTAGAATTGAACTGCATTGCCGATATCGGCATTATTGGTTATCCTAATGTGGGAAAGAGTACATTATTATCGGTAATCAGTCGCGCACGACCAAAGATTGCTAATTACCAATTTACAACTTTGTATCCGAATATCGGTGTAGCACAAGTCCATGGTCAAAATTTGTTGTTTGCGGATATTCCCGGTTTAATTGAAGGTGCCAGCGATGGCGTCGGTTTGGGGATCGATTTTTTGAAACATATTGCACGTACGCGGCTATTGTTACATGTAATTGATATTGCCGCCACTGAAGGTCGTGATCCTTATCATGATTACGAAGTAATTAATCAAGAATTAAAAAATTACCATGCTGACCTTGAAAATAAAAAACAGATTGTGGTCTTAAATAAAATTGACAGTGCAACACCGGAACAAATTAAAGCATTCAAATCTAAATTAGGACGTAAAGTACCGGTCTATCAAATCTCCGCATTGAACCATACTGGCTTACAAGAGTTGCTTGATGCTTGTTTACAAACATTGCGCACAATTCCGAAGCCGGAGCCATTAATTGTGGAGGCGGTCTTAGAACAAAAAATTGATAAGAATCAATTTACAGTTACCGGTGGCAATGGGGAATATCAAGTTACTGGTCCATTTATTGATAATTTAAT
>JAFZUF010000019.1 GCA_017618475.1 Clostridia bacterium | reverse complement strand
GCCATAAATTTGGGTATTGTTTAATTGATTGGATTCAAGAATGATATTTTCAATTTTTTCATGATTTTTAGTTTCTTCGGGATTGTTGACTATTGTGATGATATCTCCCTGATGTGTAATAGAGCGGAAGTCTAAAGTTTTAGTACCTTGGGGACTTTTTGCTTTGCAATATTGAATATAATAGTAACCAGAATAATTAATTTCATTGTCAAAAATTTTATATTGAGGGCGGCCCGAAAATACAACTCCATCTTTGTTTTTTATTTCTTTTGTATGTTTTATGAAATCAATTGGTGTATCCATTTATTTTTACCCCTATTAAGAGGTTACCATATCTGGTGATTGAAAATCAATACTATAAAATAAAAAAAATAAAAAAGTTAAGTTTATATTATGTAGACAAAGCAATGTAGAAAAGTTAATATGAAGTAATGCCTTCTCAGATGACACATTTAGCAATTGCTAAAAGATATTTGGAAAAACATCCACAGATAATTAAAGACGTTCAACGTTTTTTAGATGGAAATGTGTTGCCGGATTTAAACCCAGATAAGGCAGTATCGCATTGTGGTGACCGTTCTGAAAAATATGATATTTTAAAGCATAATAGAAAAAAGGTTAATCCAATTAAATTTATGGCAACTCATGATATGCGTGATGATTTAAACAAGGGGCAGTACTTACTCTATATGTCGATTATGAATATTATAACGAATTTTTATTAGATTATTTTAAAAATACCAGTGGTGACCAAGTTTCAACTGACATGTATGAAACAACACGTCGTGACGATGCTTATTTACGAAGAAAATATGGGGTATCGTATTGTGATACGACATTGGGGCGTGAATTACAAATGATTAACGATGCTTGGGATATTGAAAATTATAAAAAACGTCGGCAACCGGATTATCGTTTTAACATCCCGTATGATATTGCTACCTTGAACAAATTTATTGAAAGTATGGCGGATACGATGGTTCCGCATGGTAACAATTAAGACTATAAGATTATTTAATAAGTTTATCGATAAAAAGTATTCCGTCCATATGGTCAATTTCATGACAGCAACAAACCGCATCCATACCGTGGAAAGTTTTGATTTGTTTTTGACCGTGGCGATCCTGATATTCTAGTGTGACCAAGTGCGGGCGACGGACGCGACCACTGATACCTGGGCAGGACAAGCAGCCTTCACTGTCAATGCGTTGATTTTTTACTGTTTTGATAATGGGATTAATAATTTCAATTAGTCCATATTCTTCGGTTAAAATAATTGCTAAACGATAAAGTACACCAACTTGAATTGCGGCCAGACCCATACCATTGGCGTGGAGTAGTGTTTCGTACATATTATCCAAAAGTTCATGTAGGCGTGGTGAAAAATCGTCAACAATTTTACTTGTTTTGCGAATTAATGGATTGTCTTGCTTAATAATGGTTAATCTAGCCATGCTTAATTATAACGAAAATTAAATGGTTTGTCTAGTAATAGTAAATCACTATATATTGTATTTATTGTTTAAATAATAAATACAATTATATTTTGGTACAAAATATTTTTAATTCTTATTTCATAATCGTTAAGTATTAAGTAATTAGTTTGGATTTGCAAAAGTTTATGTTAAAGTAGTTATGTGAAAATAATTTTTATGGGATCACCACAATTTGCCGCCGACGTCTTGGCGGGAATTGTTAATCAACACGAAATAGTATGCGTGGTAACGCAACCTGATACCGTTGCGGGGCGTGGGCATCAAATACAAATGAGTGCCGTGAAGCACTTTGCAGTTGCACACGGGATTCCAGTGTTACAACCACAAAAAATCAGTGCTGAAGCACATTTGCTAAAAGATTACCAAGCAGATATTATTGTTACGTGTGCTTTTGGTCAAATCTTAAGACAAAGCGTGTTAGATGCGACGCCACATGGTGTGATCAATGTACATGGTAGTTTGTTGCCGAAATATCGTGGTGCGGCTCCGGTACAATGGGCGGTGATTAATGGTGACAAGACGATCGGTGTAACAATTTTGCAGACTGAATTGGGTTTGGATTGTGGACCGATGATTTGTGCTGAATCACTTACGATTGACCCAAATGCTACGGCAGGTGAAACTTTGCATGCGTTGGTACCGGTGGCTGTGAAAGCGCTATTGCAAGCGTTGGAACAAATACAAAACGGTGCCGCAAAATTTGTGCCACAAGATAATAATTTGGTAACGATGGCACCAATGTTAAACAAGGAAATGGCCAAAATTGATTGGACCCGAAAAGCAAGTGATTTGGTGAACTTCGTGCGCGGACTTAATCCGTGGCCGGTGGCTTATTTCACTTGGAACCATGAACCGGTGAAAGTGTACCGTGCGACCGCTTTGGCAATTAATTCGCAACCTGGTGTGGTTGTGCAATGCGATGCGCATCGTGGCTTAGTGATTGGCTGTGGTGAGGGTGCTTTGCAAGTTGATAGTTTACAGGTACCTGGTAAGAAAATTATGTCAGGTAAAGATTTTTGTAATGGGCGGAATTTGCATTCCGTGGTGTTGGAGTGATGATGCGGTATATTTATGATTTGACAATGGAAGAGTTACAGACAACTTTGATGCCGTTAAATGCACCAAAATTTCGTGCCGGACAGATTTTTACCGCTTTACACCAAGGGGGACCGGTGGTAGAAATCAGCAATGTTCCAAAAGATATGCGGACATGGTTGGCGGAAAATTTTAATTGCGATTTGCCGGAAATTATTACTGAACAAGTTTCACGTGACGGAACTAAAAAATATTTATTGGCTTATCGACATAGGGATGACCAAGGTCAAACGGGCGATGCGCAACCAGATTTAATTGAATGTGTGTTGTTAAACCAAAATTATGGTAACACTTTGTGTGTTTCGACGCAGGTCGGTTGTCGTATGGGTTGTCGTTTTTGTGCCAGTGGTAAAAATGGGTTGGTGCGGAATTTAACTGCGGGGGAAATTTTAGCGGAAGTTTTATTGATTAATCGCTTAAATACTACGCCGGCGGCACGTGGGGTGACCAATATTGTTTTAATGGGCTCGGGTGAACCCTTGGATAATTATGATAACGTGATGAAATTTTTGCGTTTGGTTACTGCGCCCACCGGAATTAATATCAGTGCGCGCAATATCAGTTTATCCACGTCGGGGTTGGTACCACAAATTAAAAAGTTTGCCGACGAAAATATGCAAGTAAATTTATGTATTTCTATGCATGCACCGAATGATGAATTGCGCCAACAAATTATGCCGGTGGCTAAACGATATACAATCCGTGAATTGGTGGATGCAGCCAAATATTATTTTGAAAAAACACATCGTCGGGTAATTTTTGAATATTCATTGATGATGAAGGACGGAGTACCGTTTAATTGTGCGGTTAATCAGGCGCGCGAATTGGCAAATTTAGTGAGGGGATTTCCGGCTCATATTAATTTGATTAACTTAAACCCATTGCATTTTGACAGTAATGCTGTTTTAACTCCGCCAAGTCGGGAAATTGCGATGGCGTTCATGGATGCGGTAATTAAAAGCGGGGTATCCTGTACCATGCGCAAAAACAAGGGCGATGATATTGATGGGGCTTGCGGACAATTAAGACTGCGCCACATGGAACAGAACTGAAATCTTAATTGGGAAATAGAAATGACTTGGCAGTAGCCAAGTCATTTTTTTATAAATAAAAATTTACAAATCTGTTAGTTGTATGGTATTCTTAGGCATACCACACAACTCAATAAAAATCCATTGAAAGGGGATATTAAATTCGCTTAATCGGCACATTTCCACCTCTTTTAATGGAGGAGTTGTGTGGTAGCAACGGAAGTGTCGGTGGTTAGGACTGGCGCTTCCGTAAGGGGCGCCTTTTATTTTGCCCCTAAAAAGAGGAGCAACAAATGGAAAACAAAGAAGACACTGACGGATATGTGCAGCAAGTTGTGTATCGCAAATATTTACCGAGTGATCGTGATATTTTAAGGGCAATTTTTAAAGAAGAGGCGTCTTATAAGGGTAAAAATGCAGGCAAACGTGAATTGTTTGTTATATGTTTTTGGATTATTATTTGAAGTATGAACCTGATAATGTGATTGTTGCTGTGGATAACGGAAAAGTCTGCGGTTGTATTGTGGGAAGTACGGATTCTAAAAAGTTTACCGATAAAATGAAAACGGAATTTCTGCCAAAAGTTGCTCGGGTTTCAAGAATTTGGGCATTGTTTTTTAGATTCTGTATTCGTACTAATGATAAATGGGATAATCGTGGTGGCTATGGTTTTCATATCAATATTGCAAGTGGACATCAAGGGAAGAAAATTGGTACAAACTTAATGCAAAAAGCCGCCGAAAATGCTAAATCAAAACATAAAAAATTTATGTACTTGGTTACTGCTAATCGTAAAACTGTGGGTTATTCTTTTTATATGAAATTAGGCTTTAAGGATACTAAACACCTGTTTGGTGGTTCGATTTTTATGACCTTAGATTTATAATTTTTAGATTGTAATTGCTAAATCAAGTACCAT
>JAFZUF010000018.1 GCA_017618475.1 Clostridia bacterium | reverse complement strand
GTAATTTTTATCTTGAATATATTTAGTAATATTATTTTCTTTGTTTATATGATTTTCAAATTGTAAGCGTGAAGTTTGTTGCCGATCATCAGAATCTTTAATCATTTTATCCAAATCATCCGCTAATTCGCTGTTATAAATTTTCATTGCAGGTAACTCTTTTTTTTCTGTATTCGGTTTTTCCGCCGGTTTCGCGGGCATTGAAGTAACGGGCTTTTTTTCAGGGGCTTTAGTTGTACTGCCTTTTAACACTTTATCAAGAAATGCAAAAAATACCATGACAACAACTAAAATAATTAACAAAATTACAATCAAAACAATACCGTTTGTCATGGTCACCTCCTTTATTGTAACTTAGTTTTCTTTTTTGGCGGGTTTAATGATGGAGTCAACATATCCGCGTTAGCGCTACCACTCAGAGCTTTACGCATTAAAGTATCACTTTGCATGTTTTCCATTTTCATATATTCTTTAACATCAATGTTGCCATATTTCAGCGCACCCGCTAAGGCCTTTGGTACTTCGGATTCAGCCGCCACAACACGCGCACGCATTTCTTGTGTTAAAGCACGCATTTCTTGTTCTGCGGCGACTGCTTCCGCACGGCGCTTTTCGGCATCGGCTTGACTGATATATTTAACTGCTTCAGCTTTATCGATTTCTAATTCAGCACCAATATTACGACCAACTTTCATATCAACAATATCCAATGACAAAACATCAAACGCAGTGTCCGCATCCAAGTTTTTATTTGACATAATGGTTTTAGTAATAATATTGGGACTTTCCAATATTTCATTATGAGTATTCGCATTACCAATAACGGTCATAACGCCTTCACTGATACGCGCAATAATTGTTTCTTCCAATGCACCACCAATAATACGTTTCAAATTTACGCGAATTGTTACTTTCACACTGACCGAAACTTCAATACCGTTCTTCGCCATGGCGGTAATGTTATTAATTTGAATAATTTGCGGCATGATACGGTGCTTTACAGCATCATTAATATCACGACCAGAAAGGTCAACAGCAATCGCCGTCTTCAGATCCAATTCTTGTAAATTGGCACTGTACGCAGCGATTAACGCGTTAATTACCAATTCAATGTTACCATGCGCTTGCATGTGGTTTTCAATTTGCGCAATCGTAATGTCAACGCCGGCTTTTTTCGCTTTAATGTAATTGTTAACAATTTTACGAGCATCCAGTTTTTTAACCGTCATCGATATTAATTCGGCCACAGAAACATGGGCACCAGACATAAGTGCTCGGATCCAAAGAACCATATTAAATAAAGAACAAAAGGTGATAAAACCGATTACCAACACTAACACAATAATCCAAGGTAAAATATTCATCATGTCATCATAACACATTTATTTAAAATTGTCTAGATTAGTTATCAATTTTGTTAAATTCTTTTTTTAAACGATTTAAAATCTTTTTTTCTAAGCGCGAAATGTACGATTGCGAAATTTCCAACATATTTGCCACTTCTTTTTGCGTACGCTCTTTGCCACCACCTAAACCAAAACGCAATTGCATAATTTCTTGTTCGCGAATGGATAATTTATCCACCGCCAACCATAACAGATTTTTTTCAACTTTCATGTCTAGTTCATCATCGACATTAGTTTCCGTGGTACAAATCACATCGCCTAAGCGAATTTCACTGCCATCACTGTCCGCATTAATGGCTTCATCCATCGAAACGTCACTACGCGTTTTTTGTACCTTTCTTAAATACATTAAAATTTCGTTTTCAATACAACGACTGCTGTAAGTTGCTAACTTAATATTTTTGTCATACTTAAAACTATTCACCGCCTTAATCAAACCAATTGAACCAATACTAATTAAATCTTCAATATCAATTCCCGTGTTTTCAAATTTTTTCGCAATGTAAACTACTAACCGTAAATTATGCGAAATTAATTTTTGGCGCGTTTCTGGTTTTCCTTGGTCTAATTCTTGCAACAGTAATTCTTCTTCGGCTTTCGGTAGCGGACGTTCCAAGGCTTCGGTACCATTGATAAAAAAGATACCGGTGTCGTCCCAATCGTTTTCGTTATCACAATTAATTTGTTTGAAAAGTGCAACTGCTTTGGCAATTAAATTCATAATATTCCCCCTAATTTAATATTCAAAATGGCGTCATACTTTTGATTACCAAAATTTTGTGTGCTGACACCTAATAAACTTTGTACATAATTACCATTAATCTGCATTTTATCAGGCGAAAAAACAAATAGCTGACTTTTGCCGTTCACGGTTTGACAATCAATATAATGTCCATTGGCAACACAGTTTTCTAAATTCTGATTTAGAATTTGGTCGGCAGAAATTTCTGGAAACATTCGCAAAAACACCGGCAAAGAAATAATAGAAACCGGTTGTTGTGAAATCGGATCTATTAACGCATTTCCCGAATCTAACAACGCCTTAAGACAATAACGTTTACCACCATATTCAATCAAAGTTTGATGCAAAAACTTATGGCGACGATGCCAATGCAATAATTTTTGCATGATAATATAAAACACCAACACTACCACAACTAATAAATATTTGTTGCTAAAAGCATACATTGCCGAACCAAAAGCAAATACAAATGTTAAAAT
>JAFZUF010000017.1 GCA_017618475.1 Clostridia bacterium | reverse complement strand
GTGCCAATAAGCCACCAATAATCAAATTTTCCCCAACCGAACCCACTGTTTCATTAATATATTCACCTTGACTATTTGTTACATCGTAGTTAAAACCAATATTTTCGGCTTTAATTTTATCCAAAGTTACAATTACATTTGCACAAACTTCAGTTGTTACCGCATTGCTGGTTTTTTGAATTTGAATACTGTAAGTTTCTGCCAAACCATTACCTGAATTTTGCCAAGCTTGATTGTGATCCTGTCCCTCAATTGAGGATTCAATATTCGATGAAACAGTTCCAACACCAACCGTTGTCGAGATTTTCTCTAAGACATTCTTTTGAAACCAAGTTTGGTCTTTACCTTCATAAGAAACGGTTACGTACATGACCGGCAACAACGACGGGTCAATTTTCAAAATCGTTTTATTGTATTTAATACCATAATCATTGACATTATCCAGACCTAAATTTTCAAAAGCCATGTTTAACTCTGTCAAATCAACCGGTGCGTTACTATTGTATTCCAAAGTCATCATTATCGTACCAATTGATAACATGGTAGTAGTGTTTGTGTTTTTCACACCAGTGACACTTGCTACTACTTGTGTCGCATTATTCGTTAATTTTTCCAAAGTTGTGGCACTGGGTAAAACTTCTGCCCATAAAATTTCTGCAGACAAAGTTTGCAGTTTTGTGGCATCACCCATCACACTAAGATAATAACGGGCAATTAAATTAGGATTTTCTTCACGAGTTGCCACATTTTGCATCGCAGTTGCCAAGGACATCTGGTCATTAGTATAAGTTTGCAGTATATAACCAAATTCTGTCTGGTGTCCCGTATACAAAGTATTGTCAGTGTAAAATTCTGCCGCATTAGTAATGATTTTGTTGACAATTTTTTGATTAAAGGCTTGCGATCGTTCCACGGTATAATCCTGATGGCTTGGGTCAGTATAGGATGCCGCTAAATCCTGCAACTCCTCTGTCACGTACGATGTATTCGGACTAATTACCACCACAACGTAAGGCAAATTCATGGACGGAAATAAATCCACCGACATTTTAGAAAATGCGAAAACACCCAAAACGATAATCGCCATAATGCAAACAAAAACTGTATACGGTTTGCGCACGCCGACACTCGCCAACCAGTTTTCTTTAATGTTTTGATCTAATTGTTCTTGTTGATTTGAAGCCATAACCACTAATTATGCAAAATTGAACTAACTTTGTCAATCAGGTATAGCCTACCTAAAAAAGCCCGCACAATTTGTCGGGCTTTCCTTTTTTTCGTAAAAAATTATTTTTTGTGACTACTTTTATTGGTTGACTTTGTTGCGGGCGAACTTGTTGCAACGGTCTCTTTAATTGTCGTGAATAAGGTCGACACGTTGGCAAGGTCATTCGGCACAATAATTTTGGTTGCTTCGCCATTTGCCATGGCTTTCAAAGCTTCGTAACCTTGCAAAGTTAAATAGGCGGCATCAGGACGAGCTTCCACAATTTTTTCAATCGCTTGTTTTTGCCCTTCGGCTTCAGTTAATAATGCAATTTTGCGGGCTTCGGCTTTTAAAATTTCGGCTTCCTTTTCACCTTCCGCAACCAAAATTTTACTACGTTTTTCACCTTCGGCTAACAAAATATTTTCACGACGTTCACGTTCAGCACGCATTTGTTTTTCCATGCTTTCTTGAATCGCCGCCGGTGGTAAAATATTTTTCAATTCAACACGATTAACTTTAATTCCCCATGGATCGGTCGCCGTATCAATAATGTTACGCATTTTAGTATTAACGGTATCACGACTGCTTAAGGTTTCGTCTAATTCTAATTCACCAACAATATTACGCAAAGTTGTCGCAGTTAAATTTTCAATTGCTGACATCGGACGTTCAATCCCATAAGTATACAATTTGGGATCAACAATTTGGAAAAATACCACACTATCAATCTGCATTGTAACATTATCTTTAGTAATCACCGGTTGTGGTTTAAAATCAGCAACCTGCTCTTTTAAACTAATGGGTGGTAATGCTCGGTCAATAAATGGTACGATAAAACGCATACCGGTTCCCAAGGTTTTGTAATACTTACCCAAACGTTCCACAATTACCGCAGTACCTTGTTTGACAATACGAATCGATAAAGATAAAACGGTAATTAAAGCAACACCAACAACAATAATTGCAATTAACCACGGGGTCATAATTATCTTTCCTCCT
>JAFZUF010000016.1 GCA_017618475.1 Clostridia bacterium | reverse complement strand
GCATCTAGTGTCGCGGATTGACCTAAAGCAAAAATCAAACGGAACGCGACTTCACGCGATTCACTTCTGCTTAGAGCTTGCCCCATACTTTGCGCCCCGCACATAGATATTCACTTTGTCAATTTTACTTTTGGTAAATTGTGTTGCTGTATTTAACACCGCTTCTTGCACACGATAAGCCACATCCGCTACCGCATCACCGGTAGACACAATCAAATTAACATCAACATTCAAATGGTCGCTGTCTTTGGAACGGTGAATTTTAATTTTTTCCACACCCGCAACACCACGCACTTCTTTCACCGATAACGCCAAAGATTCGGACAAAAGGTCTTTCGCAAAACGCGTTTGTCCTAAATATTGACCATTTTCTACATGTACAACTGTTTCCATTAATTACAGTTTAATATATTTTGCCATCATGTCAACGGTTTGTTCCAACGTCAACGCACTGTTGTCAATGTAAATCGCATCTTCAGCTTGTCGTAACGGCGCCACAGCACGGTTCAAATCTTGTTCATCACGCTCTTTTACTTGTTGCATCACTGCCAATAAAGATATTTTTTCCCCTTTCGCCGCCAAGTCCGCTTGACGACGTTTCGCACGCACTTCCAACGATGCGGTTAAAAAGAATTTATATTCCGCATTGGGTAAAACCACCGTGCCAATATCACGACCTTCCAAAATAAAATCACCTTGTGCCGCCACTAAACCAATTTGTTGATTGACGTAATCACGCACGCCGGCATAGGCCGCCACCACTGGCACCGCTAAACTAACGCGGTTATCACGAATGCGACCGGTAACGTCTTGCCCCTGGGTAAATACACGCACTTCATGGTTATCCGCCAAATACAAGCGCAAATCAATTTTTTTCAAATTCATTAAAATGCACTTTTCGTCGTGCAAATCAAAATTATGTTCCAACAAATACAACGTTACGCCGCGATAGGCTGCGCCGGTATCCAAAGCTGGAATGCCTAATCTTTCCGCCAACGCTTTGGTAACGGTACCTTTACCACTGGCCACTGGCCCATCAATCGCTATGTTCATAATTTAATCCCTGCCTTTTGTAAACTTTCCAATGCTTCACCTTTTAATATATCCAATTTCAAAGGTGTCAAAGTAATATAACCTTGTTTCAACCAATATAAGTCACCTTTTTGTTCAAAAGCATCAATACCAAATTCATGTAACAAATTTTTCATCCACGCAAAAGTTGAACCAAAAGGATTAACTTCGATTTCATATTCATTATCCAACAAACCATCGGTCAACGGTGCCGGCATCACCAATTTCGTTTTCACTTTTTCCGGAAAGTTCACGTTTAAAACACCATAGTCCGGAATCTTGGCCGCCAAATATTCCAATTTATGACACACATATTTAGCAATGCGACGATAAGCACGTTCTTTTTTTTCGTTCGCAATGACCGCCGATAATGCCATGCTTTTCACACCTTGAATTGCACCTTCCACCGCGGCGGAAACCACCCCACTGGTGTAAATCATGTTACCGTGGTTGTTTTCAAAATCAATCCCCGAAATAATCAAGTCGGGTTTGTCTAACAACAACTTATCCAAGGCTAACGCCACACAATCACAGGGTGTACCGTCCACCGACCACATTTTAATGTTATCTAACACAAACCACTGTTGCGCATGTAATGGTCTTTGGTCAACGGTCAAAGCATGTCCCGCCCCAACTTGTTTGTGTAATGGCGCGACAATGCAAACGCGGTGGTCCTTACATAATTCTTTCGCTAAAGCAACAATGCCGGGATGGAAACAACCCGCTTCATTTGTTAATAGGATTTTCATTTTTTGACCTCCTTTTGCATTTCGGTCAACCAATTGGTATCGGTACAGTTATAAGTTAACGGTGCCATAATAATGTAATTCTTTTTGAAATAAGCCATACCAGCGGTTGGTGCCACTTCAGCATTTTGTGCACTGTCGCGTTCTACTAATTGCGCCCAATAGTATTTGTTACCCTTGCAATCGACCTTTTCCACATAGCGCGTCATCTTGGTTAAGTTATCCATTGATGAAATGCCCACACCTTGGAAATCATCATATTTTTTTACTAACGGAATGGTAATATTTAAGAACGTATCAGTCGGTAACTTAGCTTTGGCAAATTTTTCCACATTCTTGGCAATGAATTGTGCCGCGGGCAATAATTCCGCCTCACTGTGACCACCCATTTGCATTGGCACACCGACCGCAATACAAGGCACATTATTAAACGCCGCTTGCATGGCCATGCCAATATTTGATGAACAGAATACGTCGGTACCTAACGAAATACCATTACTGATACCACAAATGACCAAATGTGGTTTACGGTGGCGCATAATATTACCCAACATTACCGAAATCATATCGGCCGGCGTACCTTGAAATTTATAAGCTGGTAAACGTTCGCCATTCACAATATAATTAGATACTTGTTTAAATTTAATCGGGAAACCACTGTAAGAAAAGGCATTACCCTTTTGGCGACCGGAGCCTTCCAACGAACAAACTGTAACCGTGTGTTTTTTTGCTAACTCACCCGCCAAAACCTTGAGTTCGGGGGCTTCCAAATTACGCACATTTGCAATTAGGATATTCATCAATTTTATGATATACTTTTTTTTGATGAGAGTAAACAAATATCTCGCTTTGTGCGGTTTAGGCAGTCGACGCCATGTCGAAACCATGGTTACCGCTGGTCGTGTGCGTTTGAATGGGGTCGTCATTACAGACTTAGCCACCTTAATTCCGGAAGATGCCACAGTCACCGTGGATAACCGTCCCGTGAAACCGGCGATGGACAAAGTCTATATTTTATTAAATAAGCCCGCCGGTGTCGTTTCCACTACTTACGACCCACAAGGTCGCCCGACGGTTTTGGACGTAATCCACAACAATCCCAAACAATATGCCACCTTATTAAATTCGGTACGTTTATATCCGGTTGGTCGTTTGGATTATCACACTTGCGGTTTATTATTATTGACCAATGATGGCGCCTTAACCAAACAACTGACCCATCCGTCTACCCACGTCGATAAAATTTATCACGCCACCGTGGACCGTCCGGTAACCAAAGCCGAATTGGAAATTCTATCCAGCGGTGTCAAAATCGATGGCGTCAAAACCGCACCCGCATCTTTTACTTACATTAAACACGATCGCACCCAAATCCAAGTGATTATTCACGAAGGTCGTAACCGCCAAATTCGTAAAATGTTTGAAACCATAGATATCAAAGTAACGCACTTAATCCGCCTACAAGAAGGGAAATTAAGCTTAGGCAATCTCCCCAGTGGTGATTGGAAATTCGTGCGAAAAAGCCAAATCATTTAAGCCCGCATGACGGCACGACGGAACATTTCGGCGGGCAGCATTGACAACGCCAAAACACCGGCAAAAACAAGATAACCCCAATCCACCGGTACAGTGCGGAAAATACCACCACCGAAAAACACAATGAAAAATTGTGAAATAATAATCCCCGCCATAATCATGACAAAGGCATGATTTTTGAACAAACCACGTAACAAGTTAATTCCATTCGCCCGCGCATTAAACGCGTTACAAACATTTAAGAACATAAAGAAGGTAAAGAACACGGTGACGAAAACTTGTTGGTTACCAACAATCTTTTGAATGTACGGCGACAGCAAAAACCACATACAAATCAAACTGCCAAACACACTGCCCCAAATAATTTTTGACCACATGGCGGAAGTGATTAAACTTTCGTCCCGCCGCTTGGGTGGTTGTTGCATAACGATGGGTGACGGCTTTTCCCCACCGAACGCCAAGCCTGCCAACGTATCCATCACCAAATTAATCCACAACATTTGAATCACGGTAATTGGCGCAGCAATGCCAAACAACGGTGCCAAAATGCAAATTGTCATCGCAATAAAATTTATGGTTAATTTGAACACCAAAAATTTACGGATACTTTCAAACAAAGTGCGGCCAAACGAAACCGCCTTAGTAATAGATTGAATGTTGTCATCCATGATGACAATATCGCCCGCCGCTTTGGCTACTTCGGTACCACTGCCCATTGCAAAACCAAGTTCGGCTCGTTTCAGTGCCGGCGCATCGTTGACTCCGTCCCCGGTCATGCCAACCACCAAATTCAAAGATTGTGCCACCCGCACCAACCGACTTTTATCTTGTGGATAGGCGCGCGACACCACACGTAACCGTGGCAAAACTTGGGCCAACTGTTGATCATCCAAGTGTTTGAGTTCGTCACTGGTCAAAACTAAACCATCGTCGTCCAAAATTCCGACTTCCCGCGCGACCGTCACCGCCGTATCCCGCGCATCACCCGTCACCAATACCACTTGAATTTGCGCCGTGTGTAACGTGTCGATACTAGCACGTGCCTC
>JAFZUF010000015.1 GCA_017618475.1 Clostridia bacterium | reverse complement strand
TTTGCAATGATGACATAACCGAAAAGAAGCCAAACCCACAAATTTATTACAAATCATTGGCAATGCTTAACTTAGAACCAGAAGATTGCCTGGTGGTCGAAGATTCTTTAGAAGGAATTATAGCAGCTAAAAAAGCGGGAATTCAAGTTTTAAACATTCCAGATTATTATGCAAAATCAAACCAAAAAGAAATTGACAAACTTACAGATTATCAAGTGAAAAACTTTACTGAATTTTTAAAACTTTTGAATTAAGTTAATTGCTGGAATTTTTTAATTGTTAGGCAAAAGCTAAAATTTCTTGTTTGAAACATTCTAACAATTTACTAACATGCCAACCATCAACAAAACCATGATGCGCCATAATCATTAAGTGGATTGTATATTTACCATTTTCTTCTGTAAATTTATCCCAAATAAACTGTGGTATAGATACAGATTTCCTAAACGGCGTAATAATTCCAGTAAACTCAAACCACGGAATACATGAAAACCAAACACAATCAATTCCTTCTGTTTTAATATTACATTTCTCGTTAATTAATTTATGATTCCTTGCTTGATATTCATTTAGGTAATCATGATACTGCTCAATATCCGGTAAATCAAAAAAACCAATCGTATTATCATCGATTTTTTGTGTGTAATTAGATTTAATCCGGTCGCAAAAATAAATTTTTTCACCTTGAGCACGATATTTAAGTGCATCAACCTTATTCACTGCCCTTGTTAATAAATATCCCATTGTAGCGTAAAAATTTTTATGAACCTGACAATATCTAACTATGTTAGTAACGTCAATTTTGGTTGTAATGGATAAAAATGGGTTGTCAGCACCGTTGTAAATATTAAATAATTCTCTTCTCTCAAAGTTCACAATTTCTTTTATCATTTTATTTTTCCAATTTATGACGTTATTTTACTAAATTTTTTATTTACAAATGTGTACCGCCAAATCCACGGTTTTGACGCTGTAGCCCCATTCGTTGTCGTACCAAGCCATTAATTTAACGAACTTGTCGGTTAAGAAAATGCTGGCGTTGGCGTCAAAAATACAGGTGTGCGGATTGCCGTTCATATCACTGGAAACCACCGGCACGTCGGTATATTCAATCACACCTTTCATTTCGTGTTCACTGGCCGATTTAATCGCGGCGCAAATTTCGTCTTTGGTAGCGGGTTTTTGTAATGTACAAGTTAAATCAACGATTGAAACGTTAGCTACCGGTACACGTAAGCTGGTACCAGTTAATTTACCATTCAATGCGGGAATCACCAACCCCACCGCTTTGGCGGCACCGGTTGTGGAAGGAATCATGTTATCGTACGCGGCACGACCCAAACGCCAATTTTTGGCACTGGCACCATCCACGGTGTTTTGTGTCGCGGTTACCGCGTGTACAGTTGTCATCAAACCATTTTCAATCCCAAAAGTATCATTAATCACTTTACACAATGGCGCCAGACAGTTGGTCGTGCACGAAGCGTTGGAAATAATGCGTTGATCGGGTTGATACGTTTTTTCGTTAACACCCATGACATAGGTCGGGGTTTCCTTGTCTTTCGCGGGCGCGGTAATAATGACTTTGCCGGCACCGGCTTGCAAGTGTGCTTGACACTTTTCACTACTCGTAAACACGCCGGTGGCTTCACAAACGACATCAACGCGATTTTTACCCCACGGAATGTTAATCGGGTCTTTTTCGGTATAAAATTTAACTGTTTGACCATTAATCACCAACGCATTTTGCGTGGCATCAACTTTAATATCCGCATTTAATATGCCATGCACCGTGTCGTAAGTCAACATATAGGCGGCGTAATCCAAAGTTACAAATGGGTCATTGACCGCCACCACAGTTGCATCTTTACGTTGTAAAGTATTACGCAAAATTAAGCGACCAATGCGTCCAAACCCATTAATACCAATCCTCATTTTATATTACTCCCTTTAATATGATTAACGATTAATAATCGATTTAATCTCGTAAACCACTTCGCCAGCACGATAACGCACTTTACCAATCCGCATCAAAAGCAATGTACGCAAAAACGACATAATCGCCATCACAATACCCGCAAAGCCCAAAGAAAACATAAACCACAAGAAAATTGGATGTGCCGTTGCTACATTAACCGCACCTAAAGTAAAGGCCAATACCGACATCATTAAAAATAAAATACCCCACCAAGTTGATACTAAACTAACATGCCCCGTTTTTTTATAACGCGTTTTATTACGATCACGACGATGCAATTGTTCCATTTTAGCTTTTGCTTCGGTATCAGTGTACTCGCTGGCATACCAAAATTCTTTTGTTTGCCAACCAACCCAGTTGTTCATTGTGCGCATGTATTTAGTTTTGGATGGATTGTCACGCAAAACGGCGACAACTTCAGCGGTGTATAACTCTGTGTTCACAATCCCAGTGAAATAGCCATCTAACATGTATAATTTACACGCGATACGTGTTAAACGATCAGTAACTAAAGCTTTACGACGTTGCCAACCATTAAATCGGCGGTAGCCATATATAATTGGCACACCACTATCCAAATGTTCTTGAACCATACTGGATAACAATCCCATTGGATTTTGTAAGTCAATTTCTGCAACTAATACAATGTCGCCATTAGCGATACTCAATCCCGCGGTAACGGCGGTATGTTTCCCCGAGCGTTCAGCCAAAGTTACAATTCGAAAATTCTGATATTTGCGGGCAAATTCCAACATGATCAAGTGTGATTCGTCCGTACTGCAATCATCAACTGCAATAATTTCCCATTGATACTTTTTCTTTAAGCGGATATTTTCCAAATCTGTGATGTACTTAATTAATACATCTTTTAAAATTAATTGTTCGTTGTAGACCGGCAAAACTAACGAAATTTTCCCCATATTTATATGATACCACAAGACCGTCTTAAGGCAAATAATTTTTACTCGCTAATCCGTTGCCGAACACAAGCGGAAGTATTATACTGACACCAAGATGAAAGTTTGGGCAAAAATTGTGATTGACCACAAAGTCAAAAACAGTGTAGTGATACCCGTCGACCCGGAAAACTTTTATGATGGTCTGACACAAATTGCGGCCGCCTTAAAGATTCCAACACCAATCGTTACCCAATCGCAAATTGACAATTTTTTAGAATTTAACTTATTAAAATTAAAACAACGCGACTTTATTGAAAGTATCCCCTTTGATATTTTGGAATTTAATGCTATATTTGAAAAATGAGAACAATTGTAGGAATTGCTACGCCCATGGGTTTTGGTGGTGTTGGAATTGTCCGTTTATCGGGTAACGACGCACTGACGATTATTGCCAAAATGTTTAACCGTCCTTTACAACCACGCCACGCCACTTTAGGTTTAATTAACGGTAAAAATTTTACGGATACTGCTTTGGTCATTTACTTTCCCGCCCCGCACAGTTTTACCGGCGAAGACGTAGTGGAAATTCAAGCCCACGGCGGTTGGCATTTAATTAACCGCATTATGCAAACCACCATTGAACACGGTGCCGTCTTGGCTGAACCGGGCGAATTTACCCGCCGTGCCGTGCTAAAAAATAAAATGACTTTAACCCAAGCCGAAAGTACCTTGGATTTAATTAATGCGGAAAGCGATGCCGAATTACAAAACGCATCACGCTTAATGTCCGGCGAATTACAAACTTTGGTCACCGCCATTGAAAACGATTTAGTCGATGCCCGCGCCCAAATTGATGCCTACCTGGACTACCCCGAAGATTTGGATTCACCCGCGGTACCAATGCAATCCATTAACCGCGCGAAAGACACTTTGTCGCATTTACTTTCCACCGCGCGTCATGGTCAAATCATTAAAAATGGCATTAATGTCTGTATCATCGGTTGCCCGAACGCCGGCAAAAGCAGTCTTTTTAACGCGTTAGTCGGTGATAACCGCAGTATCGTAACTGATATTGCCGGTACGACAACCGACGTCATTACGGAAAAAATTACTTACCAAGGCGTCAAAATTAATTTAATTGATACCGCCGGCATTCGCGACAACGCCACTTCCGCAATTGAACAACAAGGTATTGCCCGTGCGAAAAGCGTACTGCAAACCGCCGACATTTTATTGGTAGTCGTTGATGCCACGACCCGCGTCATGTTAGATTTCCCGCACGACAAAAAACATTTAATTGTTTACAACAAGAGTGACCTTTGTCCTGACGTTCCCAAAGACGGCATTGCAGTTTCGGCCAAAACCGGTCACAACGTTGACTTGATTTTGAAAAAGCTGGTCGAAATGGTGACAGTTACCGCGCCGGTTGGCAACATGGTCAACTTAACCAACGAACGTCAAACTAACTTATTACGCCAAGCGCATGATTTATTAAACACGATTAACCCGCAAGCTTCTTTGGATAAAATTTCCGCCGACATTACTTTAGCCTTAAGTTACGTTGGCAAAATTACCGGCAGTGACGTTGACGAACGCACTTTGGACGAAATTTTTTCCAGGTTCTGTTTGGGAAAATAAGTGGTATACTAGGAGTTAATCATGACGAAAGAATTTAAGCAAAACTTAGACCAAACCTATGATTTAGTTGTCATTGGTGCCGGACACGCGGGCTGTGAAGCCGCGGTAGCCGCCGCCAAATTGGGCAAAAAAGTTTTAATTACCACTCTGCATGAACGCAGCATTGGGATGCTACCTTGCAACCCATCGATTGGTGGTACCGCCAAGGGGCATTTAGTTTGCGAAATTGATGCACTCGGGGGCATCATGGGAATTTTGGCGGATAAAGCCGCCATTCAAATTCGGATGCTAAATTCCGCGAAAGGTCCCGCAGTGCGCAGTTTACGTGCCCAAATTGATAAAGCCCGTTATCACGACGCCATGCTTGATTTATTAACGCATACACCGAACCTAACTTTGGCGATTGGTGAAGTTAACGGGATACTTTGGCAAGACCAACACATTACCGGTGTGGTATTTAACGGCACCAAGATTAATTGTCGCGCGGTAGTGGTTGCCACCGGCACTTATTTAATGAGTAAAACTTTTGTCGGCAGTGTTGTTAAATTCGAAGGACCGACCGGATTACCCAATGCCACCACTTTGGAAAAATCATTTATTGACATGGGCATTGAAATTCGCCGTTTCAAAACCGGTACCCCGGCACGCGTGGACGTTAAATCCATTGATTACACCCAAACCGAAATCCAAAATGGCGATGATAATATCCGCGCGTTTTCGTTCTTAGCCACCCAACCGATTAAAAACGTGGCACCATGCTATTTGACTTACACTAACGAAACTACGCACGAAATTATTCGTGCCCACATTAAAGAATCCGCCATGTACAGTGGTTTAATCAAGGGCGTTGGTCCGCGCTACTGCCCCAGTATTGAAGACAAAATTACACGTTTCGCCGACCGCACCCGCCACCAAACATTCTTGGAACCCGAAAGTTTGTCCAGCAACGAAATTTATTTGCAAGGTTTGTCTTCATCGTTACCCGCCGAAGTCCAAAGCCAATTCATTCACAGTATTAAAGGTTTGCAAAACGCGAACATT
>JAFZUF010000014.1 GCA_017618475.1 Clostridia bacterium | reverse complement strand
TTTTGAATTAAATTTTCATTCTTTAGGTTGTAATTATCGATTGTTTTTCTTGCTGTTGTCGTTGCCAATACTAATTTATAACCAAGTTGTTTAAGCCTTTTTAAAACTTTGTCGGCATCTTTTTTGTAGTCAATTTTATTAATAATATAATCAAGCGCAATTTCTCTGCGTTGGTTAATTAAGCAATCTAAATCACATTGACAATGATATTTTTCTTTTAGAAATGACACATAGTTTTCATAAACGTTGCCACTGTTGTGGTGATTAAGATAATTTTCGCGGTCAGCTTGAATTATTTGTAAATCGACATTTTTGTTACAAAACTTTTTAATTGCTAATTGGTCAACCTCATTCCAAATCCCCACAGTGTCCGCCAATGTGCCATCAAAATCAAAAATAATTGCCCGTTTCTTTGTCAGAAAATTTACCATAAAACTTCCTTTTTAATTATTATCGTTAGGTGGGGTGCCATAGAGATATTGTAAAGGGTTGCGCGAAAGTTCTAAAATCGCGTCGAAGTCGTCGTCGGGGGCGGCTTTGTTGTTGTGGTAAGCGCCACAGGTGTCACAGTGATAATTGATGATGGTACCTTTTTTGCTGTTTTGCGTGATGCCGATGGGTACCAATAAACCGTGGCAGGGATTTGCGCGGTCGCCAGGGTTAATATCGACGTGTAACGAATAAAGACACTTGGTGCAATGGTCACGCGACGACGAAAGCAGTGGCGGAATAGAGCGTCCGCAATGTTTGCAAGTGAAACCCGCATCGTTTTTGGTAAAACGCTTATTCATGAGCGGGTACTTGTGGGTGTGTCGCAGTTTTTTTGTCGGTGTTTCCATGGTCGGTTTCCTTTTTGGTTGATTTGGTCGCCGGAGTGGTTTTCTTGGCTGTTGGCTTTTTCACCGCTGGGGCTTTTTTTTGTGTGGCTGGTTTTTCGGTTGGGGTAGTGGTTGCCTTAGGTTGGTCTTGTCGGTTAGCCGGTTTTTCGATGACAACCAAAGACGGATAGTTTTCCAAGGATTCAAAATCAATGGTGGGAATGGGTGGAATTTTGCCGGTTTGACGGACATATTCGCGCGCCAATTCGCAATTTTGACGTAATTTTTGGATGTGTTCTTCGGTAACAAGATTTTCGGTTAAATGTAGTTTAGCAATTTCGATGGAACGTTGTAACATTGGTTCAATTTGTTTCAACATTTCATTAGTACGTTCATCGTTGGCTTTTTGTTTTTGTTTAATTTGACGTTCGTACATGGTTTGCGTAATTCCATCAGCTGATTTGCCCGCCATGACTAAATTAATGTCGTCACTGGTAATGGTTTCGTGTTTCAATAACAAGTCCGCCATAACTTTAACTTTGTCTGCATTATCACGCAAAACTTTTTGGCAACGGGTTTGGGCTTCGGTGATTAAATCTTTGATTTCGGCGTCAATGGTGGCTTGCACCGATTCGCTTAAGTTCTTTTGGTTGTAAAGACGTAAAGCCACTTCGCTTTCTTTGCCGTAGTACAATGGGCCAAGTTTGGAACTCATACCCCATTTGGTAACCATGTTTTCAGCCAGTTCGGTCGCAACTTTAATATCGTTAGAAGCGCCGGTACAAATGTCGCCGATGAAAATTTGTTCGGCTGAACGACCACCCAACAACATGGCTAATCGATTTTTTAACATGGTTAAACTTTGGTGGTTGTGTTCTTCGTTTTGATTATTGGTTAAAGTGTAACCGGCCGCCATGCCGCGGGGGATAATCGAAACTTCTTGTACAGTTTGTTCCGGCATCAAAATTTTGGAAATAATTGCGTGGCCGGATTCATGGTAAGCCGTAAAGCGTTTATCTTCATCGGTAATAATGCGCGATTTCTTTTGGGGGCCAATCAAGACTTTGTTGATACCTTCGGTAATGTCTTGCATCGAAATTCTTTGACGGTTATCTTTGGCGGCAATAATTGCACTTTCGTTTAATAGGTTTTCCAAGTCGGCACCGGTGAAACCACTGGTGATTTGTGCTACGCGTTTTAAGTCAACGTCACCCAACGGTTTATTGCGCGCGTGCACTTTTAAGATTTTTTCACGACCTTCCACGTCCGGAACTTGCACAATGATTTGACGGTCAAAACGACCCGGACGCAAAATCGCCGGGTCAAGGACGTCAGGGCGGTTGGTGGCCGCCAAGACAATGACACCTTCGGATTTAGAGAAGCCGTCCATTTGTACCAATAGTTGGTTTAAGGTTTGTTCGTTTTCTTCGGCTACGCCCGAAGCACCAACACCACGCATGCGGGCAATCGAATCTAATTCGTCTAAGAAAATAATTGCCGGGGCATGGGCTTTGGCTTGTTCGAACAAGTCACGCATACGCGCGGGACCCACTCCGACCAACATTTCGGAAAAGTCACTGCCGGACAGCGAGAAGAAGGGGACACCGGCTTCACCGGCAATTGCTTTGGCCAGCAAGGTTTTACCGGTACCCGGTTGACCGACCAATAACACGCCTTTTGGAATGCGTGCACCCATATCAATGT
>JAFZUF010000013.1 GCA_017618475.1 Clostridia bacterium | reverse complement strand
GGCGGCTTTCGACGCACCATAAATTGTTTGTTGCGGGAAAGGGAAGAATCCGCCCATGCTCGAAATATTGACAATGTATTGTTCTTTTGTGCTGTTTTTGAAATCGTTAATAAAATTACGAATTAAAAACAAGGGGCCATAAAAGTTAACATTCATCACGCGGTCAATTGTTTCTTCCGTAATATTTTCAACAAAATCAAAAGGCTGAATGATGCCGGCATTATTAATTAAAATATCCACGCTGTCGAAATCTTGCAAATAAGATTGTTTAAAATCTTTGACGGCTTGGCGGTCGCCCATATTAACTACGTAGGTTTTGACATTTTGTGCGCCATGTTCGTCTTCTAACTTTTTTAAGTTGTCGGCGTTAATATCCAAGGCCGCAACACGTGCTCCTTTGACAACCATTTGTTTGGTTAGTTCTTTACCTAAGCCACTGGCGGCGCCAGTAATAATCACGTTTTTGTTTTGAATTTCCATTTTTAAATTTCCTTTTTATGATGCTTTTTTTAATTGTTTGCGACGCGTATTGTCGGCACGTTTTAGTGCGCGGGCAATCTTTTTGTAGTCACGCAAAAGGGCATTTTCAATTTGTTGAATCGACAGTTTTTGTTTAATCGAGTTGATGAAACAAATGTAAATTGCTTCCCAGAATGTCGGGATACCCATATCTTCTAAGGCTGTGTAATTTTCGGCAAAACGGTCTTGGACGTCAATATCTTTCAAATAGTCAATGATATTTTCGTCACTGTAAGCAAAGGGAATTTCAAACGGTATATGTGTGAAAACATTTTTAAAGTTGTTATTACTTAATAAGTAATTGTTGTAAACTAAAATCAAAACGTTATCCCAGTCTTCACGGTTCGATAAATTTAAAACAAAATCTTTTCTATATTTTTTACGGTATAAAGGGTGGAGCGTTTCACTGATACGAGCCAAGGGAACGCCACGTTCAACTTCGGTAATAAAATCGTTATAAAGGTTCGAGTGTTTGATAAAACGTTCGGTGTCAATTAAATATGTGCAAAATTTATACAAACGGCCTTTGGTCATGGACATGGAATATTCGGGCAAGTTTGTGTCTTTATTGACCGCAAATTTGTTGTAAGGGGCAACGCCATTTTTATCTTTATACATCGTGCGGTCCATTAAGAAACAAGCCGCCGTTTCAATGAAGTAACGTTTGAAATATCGTTCCAAATTTTCTTGCGCCAATAAAACTTTTTTTTCTTGAACTTTACGTTGACGTAATTCTTTTTGTTTCGGGTCAATATAAACGATTTTAGCGTTAGTTAAATCGACTGTGGCTATGTTTTTTTCGGACGTTGGTGTTATTTCTGTTGGAATATCGTTTTGTATTTGTGAAGGTTCGTTTTCCAAAACAAAGTTCGGGTCATCCAGTGAAGGTGCTTCGTATTGTTCTTCAGTAAATGATAAATTTTCATCTTCATTAATCGGTGTTACGCTATCGGCAGTGATGGATTTTGATACCGGTTCGGTGGGTTCTTCTTGTTCTGTCGTTGAAACAAGAGACTCATTGTCTTTGAAATATTCGACGTAATTATCATTATTGTCAACTGTATATACGATTGGTGCATTTGTTTCGACAGTGTCTTCAGTTACAGCTGATTTTTCATTATCTTCTTCAAAAACTGTATTATCACCAATAACTTTCGGCGTAAGTGTAAGTGGTGTATTGGCGGCTATATCACGTTGAGAAGATAATTCTTCATTGGTTAAGATTTGGACTGCGGTAGTATTATCTAAAGTATGATTTAATTCGACCATTGGCAGATCTATGTTTGGTAATTCAATTACGTCATCTTTACGTTCGTTATCAGTAATTTCGCTCAGACGTTTTGCAATTTCATCTTCGCTTGCATAACCATTGTATAATGGTTCCAAATCATCTTCAGTAGTAATATCATTTTGCAAAAGCACATCTTGTTTATTGGCAACAATTGAGGTTATATTCGATGTACTAATTTTATTGGTGGCGGGCTTTAAATCAATTTCTGTTTTCTCGCGACTGAAAAAAACTTGGTAAATTAAATATCCAATTGTTGGCAATGATAAAACTATGCCAATAAAAAATAAAATTGGTTTATTTGCGGGAATGCCAATAATTGATAACACTACACCCGTGATACATAAAAAAATGGCAACCCAAACTAAATTACGCTTGAAAAAATCTTTCATTTTTCCCCCAATTATTTCTAACCATAATCATGATATAATAATTGCGAAAATTTGTCTAATGTAATCTAAAATTGTCAATTAAGGTTTGACTTGCGTTTTTTTGCATTTTTTAATATAATATCTAACATCCAAAAGGAGGTTTTATGGATATTTTCCCAAAAGATATTGTTGAGCAACTTGACCGCTACGTAATTGGACAAAAGCAAGCTAAACGTATGGTGGCGATTGCTTTGCGCAACCGTTATCGTCGTTCACAATTACCAAAAGCATTGGCCGATGAAATTACGCCGAAAAACATTATTATGAAGGGTCCAACCGGTGTGGGTAAAACGGAAATTGCGCGTCGCTTATCAAAATTGGTTGGTGCGCCTTTTATTAAGGTTGAAGCTACAAAATATACCGAAGTTGGCTATGTAGGTCGAGATGTCGAAAGTATGATTCGCGATTTGGTTGAAGTTGCGATTCGCATGGTCCGTGATCAAAAATATGCGGAAGTTAAAAAGAAAGCTGAAGAAATCGTTGAAAAAAGGATTGTCAATGCGATTGTTACTGAAAAGAAAAAGAAAGTTAGTGATTTAGCGGAAAGTTTATTATATGAACAATCTTTAAACGAATACCGCGAAGGTAAATTGGAAAATTTCATGATTGAATTTGATGTTGTGCGTGAAATGAAGCCAATGATTGATATTCCAGTTGGTATGGGTGTCGGTATTGAAATCGGTTCGATTTTTGACAAGGTTGCGCCGGGCATGTTTCCGAAACAAACTAAAAAGAAAACGATGACCGTCAGTGCGGCGCGTGAAATGTTTGTCGAAGAAGAATGTGGCAAGTTAATTGATAAAGATAATATTAACGCTGAAGGTATTGCGCTGGCGGAACAAAGCGGTATCATCTTCATTGATGAAATTGATAAGATTGGTGCGACGGGTGGTGGCAATGGTCCCGAAGTCAGCCGTGAAGGTGTGCAACGTGATATTTTGCCAATTGTTGAAGGGTGTACTGTACAAACTAAGTATGGTATGATTAAGACCGATTATATTTTGTTCATCGCCGCGGGTGCATTCCATGTTAGCAAGATTGATGATTTAATTCCCGAATTGCAAGGACGTTTCCCGGTACGTGTTGAATTAGATTCTTTGAACAAAGATGATTTCTTTAAAATTTTAACACAACCCGATAATGCGATTACCAAACAATATCAAGAATTGTTGGCGGTCGATAACGTCGAATTAAAGTTTGAAAAAGATGCATTAATGTTGGTGGCCGAATTGGCAGAAAACGAAAATGATAGCAACGAAAATTTGGGTGCGCGTCGTTTACATTCAATTATGGAATTATTGTTAGAAGACGTTTTATTCAATGCGGGTAGTAAGAAGTCCAAAGAAAAAGAAGTTATCGTTGTAGATAAAACTTTCGTTGAAAAGAATATGAAACAAATGATTAAAAAGTTTGATTTGCACAAATATGTTTTATAAGGTTTTCAATATTTCTTGATGCAATTTTTGCATGTCGGCAACTACGGTTGCGGGTGTGCTAATAAAATTTTGCACGGTCACTGGTTGACCGTGTTTTTTTTGTACTAATAAAATGCGGTTATCTTGATTGGTAATGCAAAAAAAATTTTGTTGACAATTATGGCAACGCAGACTGTGAACTTCGGTAAAGTTTTGGTGCGGTTGAAAAGTGTTATCCACACGCAATGGCACACGATAAACTTTTAATAATTGAGCAACATTTTCGTGAATTACGCCGGCACCATTATGTGTTAATATATCTAACGAATCAAAATCTAAACAGGGAATCGTGCGTGTATCTGGCACAAAACGGGGGTTAGCAGTTTGAATGCCATTGGTGTCGGTATAATTCTTATAAATATCGGCATGCATTAAAACAGCCAAAATGGCGCCGGTATAATCACTGCCACCGCGTGTAAACAGGGCTGTTTTACCATCGCGTTGGCCATAAAACCCGCCGATAACGAATGGTAACTGCTCTTTTAATTTTTGGTATTTAATCCGTTTATTAGTTGCTGCTAAATTAATGGTGGCGTCGGAATTAATTACTAAAATCTTTTTCGCATCGACAAAGTGATAACCAAGGTACAATGCAAATAATTGTGCGGCTAAATATTCACCGCGCGAAACAATAAAATTGTAATCGTCACCCGCCTTAAGAATGGCGTGTTTGGTTTTGGTCAAAATTTTTAAATATTTTTGGTATTGCTTGGTGGTCAGTAGTTCACGCGCTAAATCTTTGTAGCGAGCAAGAATTGTGTCTAAGATTGGAGCGCCTTTGGTGTAACGAATTAAGTCATCGGTAATTTTAGTTTGATATATTCCGTACTTACCAGGGGCGGAAACGACAATAACTTGTGTCTTTTGGTTACTTGTTACAATATCGCGGCACAATCGAATTGTTGTTGATGTGGCCATAG
>JAFZUF010000012.1 GCA_017618475.1 Clostridia bacterium | reverse complement strand
GGCATTGCGTCGTATTCTTTCAAGGTCTTTTTTAATGGCTTGCCTATAAGGTCATTAATTTGTGCCATGCTGTATGGGTATTCGCTGTTTACGTCGTAACGCTTCATGGTTTCGCCCATGCGCTTACTTGTTAGCAATTGCCCTTTATAAAATGGGTTAACGTAACTTATACCACCCCTATACAAATAATTATTGCGCAAGTATTCGTCTTGTGCTTTAGTTATTGGGTGGTCTTTTTGGTAAGCCTTAATGCGTGCACGTTTCTTTTTAATATTTGGGTAAAGTGAACGCAATAACTCGTGTTTCGCAAAACCGCCCGCCGTCATTAAGTTAGTGTCTTCGCCAAATATGTGACATTCATTATTGCTTTGCTGTTCTATGGTTTCATTAAATTGCTTAATTGCAAAATATAAGCCCTTCACGTCGTTGGCGCAATAGTCTATGTCTTCTTCGCTTGGGTCTTCCGTGTTAACGGCTTGATATTCCATTGTAAGTTTTCGTATTGGGTTGCCTTCGTTGTCTTTAACGTCTAAATCATTAAGCAACTTTTTAAGGCCACCCGTAACCAATTTCATAAAGTCGCGGTATTCAATTGCGTGCACGTATTCGTGGCGGTCGGCATGTTTGTATGGCACCCACAATTTATATGCGTAACGTGCGCCCATGTCGTTGTGTATGCTTTCATACGTCCATGCTTGGCCTTTGTTGTAACCTTTGCCACTTCCTTTTGTTTCATGCTTGTGTGGCGTCCATTTGTCCTTGCCCGTTGCTAATATTTCATAGTCAATTTGTGCAAAGTCAAAAGTGCTGTTATAGCACCAACCAAACTTTAACCCCGCGCGACATTGATATGTCAAAAATTGTTCAAAAGAATTGGTCATAAAAAAGCCGTTAACTTCGTCATAGCATTGCCATGCCCATGTAACATTGTGCAAACGTTTGCGCTTTTGTTCATTATTAAGGTTTTTTAGTTTCTTAAACAATTTTTTAGGGTCTAACAATTTGCCGTCAAAGTATGTTTGTGTTTCGGTATCAATTGCAAAAGTGCACCACTTTTGTGGCTTCAAATAGTCATGGCCGTTTTCGGTAATAACCCAAACGCCATTTGGTAATGACACTTTTGAATATTTACCCATACTTAAATAACCGCGCAAACGCCTAAAACTTCGCCTATTTCATGGTTTTGTAAAAAGTCGGCTTCGTCAATTTCGTTGCATGCTTCGCTTGCCTTGTCGTAAACTTTGCCCACATTTTCGCGCATGTATTTATTAAAGAAAAAACATGCTTGCTTGTGGCTTACCGCAATAACGTAAATGTATTCGGTGCGTTCGGTTAGGTAGTCAAATACATACCAAAATAAATATGCTTTCATGTGCGTGTGTTCCTTTCTTGCTCACTATTACGCGCGGGCTTGCAACCGCCGTTGGCTAGTTTAAGAAAGGGGCAACGCTGTGCCCCTAATGGCTTTAATAATACTTGTGTATTTCGTCCATTGTGTAACGCGCTATTGGGTAATAATAAGTGGTTACCATGTAGCCTTCGTCAACTTTGACTTTGAAGCAAACTTGGCCATGTAACACAACTTGTTGCATATAACAATGTTTGTGTTCATTTTCGCCCGTTTCTTGTTCGTCTTCGTCAAATGCCACTAATACAACCCACTCGTATGTGTTGCGTTCATGATCGGTAATTTTGACGTATAAGCGTTGTGTGTTTTCCATGCTGTGCCTTCCTTTCTTTTAGTTTTCTATAAGCCTTTTTTCTTGGCTCATTATCAATATACACCCACGTGTATTTTATTGCAACATTATTTGAAATAAATTATATAACACGTCATTAATAGCATGATAGCACCGTAGGGTTGGGCGAAACCAACCATGCGAGCTATCTAT
>JAFZUF010000011.1 GCA_017618475.1 Clostridia bacterium | reverse complement strand
TCCGGCCATGCTTAGGCAAGAAGATTTGGCAGACTTATCAGAGACTGCAAAGAAATTTGTATTCCGTCTTGATTCTGATTTCTCATATAAAATTATGAGGCGCGAAATTGAAGAAATAATACCACCATTGCCAAGTGGACCTCATTCACGCACTGAAGTTCAAGCTATCGGCACAACGGCTAATTATACGATTGATTTAGACCAGATGCTGAGTATGGATATCGATTTATTGTCTTACAATGAACAAAAATTAAAAGCTCGTGGATGGAAAGCAAGTTTTGTGGACAAGGTATTTACCTTATCATTGTTGTCTGACGATGTACAAAATGAAATTAATAATTCTGCGGCGGTTAATACTGCAGTTGATAAGTTATTAAATGAAGACATTGTATTTAATTTTTATTCTGGTACTCGTTTAGAATACGTTCTAACCATCCAACCAGTTTTGTTTGAAGTGGTAGGAATTGGTACAACCCATCCAGAAAAACCAGTATACTTGGCGAATGGGAATATCGCCGATCTTGAATATCGTGCAATTGTTAAATACAATCCTAATATTACTTATCAAGATGAAAATGCGGGCAGAAAAAATGTTGCTAATTCTATTGCTGATTTTAATCAACAATTAAATGCAGCTAAAAATGATTTGTTTGAGATTGAACAAATTGAAGAAAACAACCGCAAGTATTTAAAACTTACGATTGCGGTTGATTATGGCTTAGCAGGGTCGGCAAAACGCATTATACCTATGTTATTAGATATAGAAAAAAATCAAGGTAATAAGGTAGAAAGTTTTGTTGAATACGTGCTTGATGATACAAATAGCAATGCGGCTAAATATTATCAGCCGATTGGTACAACGGAATATTATTATTTAGGTGCATCATTAAATAATTCAGCCGCGGTTACCGTATCTATTGATGGGGTTCAAGAAAGTGAAATTACCAATTATGTTCCTACTGCTGAATTAGTTTCAAATTCCGAAGGGGTATTTGAGTTAAAAGTTATTCTGACTGGGGATGAAAATTTAGTCACCAACTTAGTTAGTAAGCAAATTGTAATTACAGTTGATGGTTTCACTGTGACGATTCAACCGGTTTGGTTCTTGGTGGAAGGCTTTGAGGTTGTTGGTCATCCGGAGCGTCCTATTCGCTTAATTGTATCCGATACTAATAACGAAAAAGTTAGCAGTCTAAAGTATAATGTGCGCGCGCAATATGCGGTAAACGTTGCCGAAAATGTCGCAAGCTTAATTAAAGGCCAAATTGCAATATTTAATAATAATTTAATTGGCAATGAATGGTCAGGATATTTAGATTTAGAAACAATTGGTGCCCAATATTTGGTTGTACGTGCTGCTGTTAAATATAGCAATTCTGGAGTGGCCAGCATTGTAAATAAGGACAATAGTGCAGATTATGATGAAATTGTTAGTGATAAGTTTGAATATCACTGCTATAAAAAAGTACAACCAGCAATTCCTGTTTATACACGTGCACCAGGACGTACGGTTGAAATCGCTGTTGGGTATAATGCAACTTATACTATAGATATTCCAAATTTAGGTACAATCAGTAGCAATTTAATTGCTTTATATGAAAATAATAATGCAGAGAATGCTGATGAGGATAATAAATTAACACCTGTCACTGATAATAGCAATTGGCAAGTTGAAGTATTACCAGATAATCGTTTACGTATTACCTTGAATGGCACATCAGATGCGGCCAAATATTTGATTCAACGTGAATTAAAAGTTTTTATTTATTACAATGAAGCACATAGCACAGATGCACCAAATAGTTATGATACGAATAATGTTGCATTTGTTTTAACCATTCGACCAGTGTTATTTAAAGTGGTTGGTTTTACCTTAGAGGGACAAGTTGATGATGTAATTTATGTTGATAACATTGATACATTTACTGCTGGTATTACACGTATCAATGGTGATACCTTTGTGCCGGTTTATCAATATAATGATAGCCTGCTTGCGACTGAATTTGAAACTGCAGAAAATAAAACGTTAAAAACAATTATAGATGACTTTACAAGTAATTTTAAAACTTCATCTTACTTATCGAAAACATGTGTTGGTGCAGGAAATAATGTTTATTATTTCCGAGTTATAACTTCGGTTGGCTACCAACCATACCAAGGTCTTGCTTATTTAACTAACGAAACTTTGTACCGTATAGAAAAAAACTTTAAAGTAGTTGTGGTACCCAATCCATCGCAAGTAGTTGAACGTACCGAATATCAAGCACTTGGAACAAAAAAGACTTATCATCTTGATGATTCAATATTGACCATCGAAAATGGCGTTGTTGTGATGGATACAATGTTCGGCGGTTCAAATTATACTTGGGTTGAAAATGACAACATGGTGACTATTACCAGTGTTGAAAGCAATCTTTTCTCAGCTACTTGGAACAAAAATAATCCCAATTATCTTGAAGTTGAATTAAAATCTGCTGCAAATATATTAACACCGATTGATTTAAAAATCAGTGATAAGGCTAACCACAACTTTACTTTACATATTAAACCAGTATATTTCGAAATTTTAGGTTTTGAAGTTGTTAATCATCCTGAACGTGCGGTTTTAATAATCGAACCTGAAACACTTGAAAATTTGCAATATCGCGTAATTACCACCGATTTAGCAGGAGTTCCAGGAGGAGACTTATCCACTGTCCAGTCATATATTAACACTTTGAATATTCGTTTAAACAATGGGGAAGCTTCAAAAGCTATCAAGATTGAAGACGATCAATACATTATTTTTGATGCGGCTGTTAACTATAATGCCGAAGGTTATCCTGAATTCGTAACAATCACCAGTGATCGTCGTAATGTTGTGGAAAGTATTATTGATTTCCGTATTAATAGATTAATTCCAACACCTCCGGAAGATCCATCTATTATGGGTAAAGCTCAATTCAATCAAGTGATTGGTAAAACCAAACTTTACACACTGGATAAGATTAAGGGACAATTTTTCTACCAATATTTAACGGTGGAAAATGGCGGTAATTTGGTGGCACCATTTGGAAATTCAATTGATGGTAAGACTGTTGTTTACGAAAAATTAACGATTAAAATTAATACAGTTCGAAATACCATGCAGGTTCAATTGAAGCCTGATGAATCTTTACGAACTAACATCATTCGTGTTTATATTCCGTATACAAGGACAGTTGAAGGGAAAGAAGTTTGGTACTGTTATTGTCTTGAAATTACGCCCTTGTTATATGAATTAAAAGGTTGGACAATTGCTGGTAATGGTGAAAATTCACCTTTGGTTGCCATTGAGGGCTATGATGATCGTTTGTATATACCGTTGGA
>JAFZUF010000152.1 GCA_017618475.1 Clostridia bacterium | reverse complement strand
CGGCATTTTGCGTATTTACCATAATAACCGGTCGGTTCGCCGTTTTTAATTTGGGTTTCGCGCATTTGGTTCAAATCGTCTTCGGTGCAAAAACAATAATATGCTTTGCCTTCGTCGACTAATTTTTTGGCATATTGTTGATAAATGGCGGCGCGTTCACTTTGCACATAGGTTTCCGCAAAGGTAATGCCAAAATAATCAAAAGTTTCGCGCATTTTGGCGACAGCGTCCGCAACATAACGTTTGCTATCCGTGTCTTCAATGCGCAAATAAAAACGACCATGATTTTGACGGGCCAAATAAGAATTGACCAGCGCCATCGCAACAGTGCCTAAATGGACATAGCCGGTGGGACTGGGAGCAATTCTGTAACCGTCTGGTTGTAAATTTTCAGAGAGGTAATTTTTCATTACGTAACTCCGTGACTTGGCGCAAGCATTCGTTAATCACCGCAATTACCAAGTCTTCTGTAGTTTCGACGTCGTCGGGGTCGACAGCTTCCGGTTTAATGTGTAAATCTAATAATTCGTACGCACCCGACATGGAAGCCGTCACCATCCCACCACCAACCGTGGCTTCGACTGCGGTTTCCGCCAATTCGGCTTTGGTTTTCTCTAATTGTTTTTGCATGGCTTCCGCTTGTTTCATCAAGTTCGCCATTTGTCCGTTGTTGCCCATCGCAAAATTTCTCATGTTAACAGTTTACACGATTTCGACTTTATCGCCAAATAAATCCTTCAAGCGCGCAATATAATCGCGGTTTTCGTCATGGACAATTTGGGTGTCATCTTGGGTTTTAATATCAATTTCGGCGCCGATCAAGTTTTTCAGGTCTTGCCAATGTTGTTTCATCATGAGTTTTTCACTTTCGTTATGTAAGTGAATGATAATTTCGTGGTCATGAAATTCGACGTCGTTCATGGTTGCCAATAAACCAAACAATGCAAAATTTTGGTTTTCACGTAAACTGCGCAAAACTTTCGCCCAAACACCTTCTAATTCGTGTTGGTCCATCAGGCACCGCAAGCCACCAACGCCGCGGTTTCAAAATAGCCGTGCGGGTCGGTTGCGTATTTCAAAGTTGTTTCTAAGTTAGCAAAAATTTTCAAAGCGGTTGCCAAACGTGGACTGGGTTTCGCCACGTAAGCATCTTTAATCGCGGACAAAGTGCCTTGCAAAATACGTGCCGTGGCGGTAGCTGTGCCAAAAATTTGGTTGACTGTGTCACGTACAGCTTTAGCATCACCAGCGGAAATTTGTGTTACTAAGTTGGTAAACACTTGGGCATCAAGTCCACCGACCACGCGGTTAATGGCTGCGACCGTAATTGGTTCTTTGCCACAATAAGCCGCCACCGTATCCGCAAATGATAATGCGTCACGCACACTGCCTTGCCCTTCTTTGGCAATCGCAGTAATTGCCGCCGCATCCGCGGTAATTTTTTCTTTTTGAAACACGTCCGCCACCACTTTTTCGATATCTGCTAAGGCGACATTTTGGAAATTAAAGCGCAAGCAACGACTTTGTACTGTCGGTAATAATTTGTGCGGTTCGGTCGTGGCCAAAATAAAAATCACGTGTGCTGGCGGTTCTTCCAAAGTTTTTAATAACGCGTTGAAAGCCGCACCCGAAAACATGTGGACTTCATCGATAATGTAAACTTTATATTTACCAACTACGGGCGGATATTTCACACTTTCAATTAAATCACGGACCGCGTCAACACCGTTATTGCTGGCGGCGTCAATTTCAAAAATATCCATACTTTTGTTGGTACTTTGACACCAAGCGCACTTGCCACAAACTTTGCCATCGTGAAAATTTTCACAGTTAACAGCATCGGCAAAGACTTTGGCGACCGAAGTTTTACCGGTACCACGTGTGCCGCAAAATAGATATGCGTGTCCTAATTTTCCAGCGGTGATTTGGTTGCTTAATGTTTTGGTAACGAAATCTTGGCCGACAACTTCATGAAAAGTTTTGGGACGATAAACACGGTAAAATGATTTAATGTCTGCGCTCATTCAACTTGTTCCTTTCTTGCAGGTTCTTCGGCGGATTCTTCTTTTTCGGGTTGGCGTTTCATAAATTCAAATGCCAATTCGCGGTAAGCTTTGGCACCCGGACATTTGGCATCATAAACACAAATCGGTTTGCCATAACTGGGTGCTTCGGCTAAACGGATATTGCGTGGAATTTTAGTGTTGTAAACTTTGCGACCAAAGAATTTCATCAATTCAGCCTGGACTTGTTGAGTTAGTAAATTGTGCGTGATCATCGTCAGTAACACACCTTCAATATCAATGTTTGGGTTCAGACCTTGTTTTTTAATTAAACGAATGGCACGAACTAATTGGGTAATTCCTTCCAATGCAAAGTATTCACATTGAATTGGAATAATGACTGTGTCGGCGGCGGTTAAAGCATTAACCGTTAACAAAGTTAAAGTTGGCGGGCAATCAATAAATATATAATCATAACTGTCGCGAATTTTATTTAGGCAGTTACGCAAAATTTGTTCGCGTCCACTCATTCGCACCAGTTCAATTTCGGCACCACTTAAATCTTGGGTGCTGGGTAAAATTTCCAAACCTTTCACCGCGGTTAATTGAATCGCATCGGTTGGATCCACTTGGTCACACATGACACTGTATATTGACGGTGTCTTATCAGTAACTTCAACTCCGACACCGCTGGATGCATTGTGTTGTGGGTCAAAGTCCACAATTAAAACTTTCTTGCCAAGCTGGGCTAAGTACCCCGCTAAATTGATACATGTGGTGGTCTTGCCAACCCCACCTTTTTGTAATGCTACCGCAACAATCTTTCCCATCTTTGAATTCTTTTTGCTCCTTTACTATTCTACCATATCATACTTTTAAAAAAATTTCCACTTTTCTGCCAGAATTATTAATCATACAATATATTGTATATGTGAAATGTGGTAACCACTATACTTTGTGGTTTTTTAAATAATTGACGATTCTTTCCAGTTCTTCTGCTGAATAATAACCAATGACAACTTTGCCGTGGTCTAATGTACCGTCAATTTTGACTTTAGTACCAATCGCACGGGATAAAATTTTTTCTTGTTCACGGATTTCCGGTGCTTTGGTGGGCTTAGTTTTGCCCGTAGCAAATTCTGGTACTTTACCGTCAATCAATTCACCCAAGGCACGAACTGATAAGTTTTCATCTACTGCCCGGCGGGCAAAATTAATTTGCTTTTGTTGGTCGGTCACGCTGAGTAAACGAATGGCATGACCTAAGGTCAATTCTTTACGTGAAATGAGTTGTTGTACTTCGGCCGGCAAACTTAATAAGCGCAAAGTATTGGCAATTGTGCTACGTGGTTTGGATAAACGCTCAGCCACTTTTTCTTGGGTTAATTTATGTTCGTCCATTAACTTTTTAATACCCCACGCCAATTCCATATCGTTCAAATCAGCACGTTGTAAGTTTTCAATAATCGCAATTTCGGCGATTTGCTTTTGGTTGAATTTTTTAATCAAGGCTGGAATTTCGACCAATCCTGCCATTCGGGCGGCACGCCAACGACGTTCCCCGGCCACAATCATGAAACGGTTACCAACGGGTGTAATTAATATGGGTTCAATTACGCCATAGGTACGAATGCTTTCCGCCAATTCGCGTAATTCATCTTGGTCAAATACTTTACGTGGTTGGTTGATGTTGTTATCAATCATGGCAATTGCAATTTGTTGCACCCCATTATTTACGGGCTCGCTTGTTTCAACTGTTTTGTTTTGTCCCACTGTTTTTGTTGATTGTACCGGTTCGTTAATTGGTGTTAATTCATCATCTAAAACAAAATCTCCGAATAAGGCACCTAAGCCTTTACCTAATTTATTTTCTGCCATGTTTTAATTTTAGCGACATTTAATTAAAAAAGCAATTAAAACTTTAAATTGTTTAACGTTAAACATTTGCAATGATTGCATAAAATAATTTGTTACTAAGTGTTAAGTTAATTTGCCATTGTTTAACGTTAAACAATTTTGTTATTGCGTTATTGACAATGCGTTTGTTAATAAACGAAAAAATGGTTTTTTGTAAATGTTTAACGTTAAACAATTTAAAACCAAAGGAAAACGTAAAACGATTAATTAAAATTTTTTTCACAAAATAAGTGTAATTTTTGGGGTTTAACCTTGACAAAGAGTAACACGACAGGATATAATAAAAACATGAATAATATGCTTTTAAGTTTTAAAGCAGGTTTGGTGGCCGACCTTGTGGTTGCTGTAATGATTATTATCAATTTAATTATCTGTACACGTAAAGGTTTTATCCGTTGTGTGATTTCCAGCGTTTCGACGGTTTTGGCTTTTGCAGTGGCGGTTTTTGCGGCGGCACCCTTGGCAACAGTCTTAGAAAATAAATTTGGATGGGAAACTAAAATTGCTAATTGGCATGTACCATTTGTTAGTGCGCGCATTTTATTATGCTTATTGGTTGGTATTGCCATCTTTATTGGTGTGCGTTTGTTGTGCATTTTGTTGGACAAATTGTTGCAAATCGTGAAACAGAAATTGAAAGCGGTTAACGTTATTGACCGAATTATGGGTACGGTGTTTGGTTTGTTTTCAGCATTGGTGGAATTAACTTTTATTTTCATGTTGATTGACCAATTAGGTTGGACAGCAAACTTATCATTAACGGCGGATGCAGGTGGTTACTTTGCTTACCGTTTGTTTAATTTCTGTCATGATTATCTGTTTGATATTTTTGGTAAAGTTGTGGTGGCGGCCTCGGAATATACGATTATCTAAATTAATATTCAATAAGCGTTGCAGGGTTACCAGAAGTCAGTTGAAAGTTACTTACAATTATTCAAAAGTTACTTACAATCAAAATGTAAGTAACTTTTTTAGTTTTGGATTGTGCCTTGTGAAACGTGAAAAATTTTTCCAGTGGTTGGGACATCAGTTGCGGTAATAATCGCTTGTGTATCGG
>JAFZUF010000151.1 GCA_017618475.1 Clostridia bacterium | reverse complement strand
TTGACGAATGTGGCGAAAAAGGTTTTGTTTTATTGGAGATTAATGACCACACTGTTAAGTCGCAATTTGTACCTTTCGCCCAAAGACAATTAATCGAATTAACGTTTGACGTTACGCTGTATCGCGATTGGTTCGCATTGGAAGACCAAGTTTTGGCGACGGTACAAAATTACAGTCAGGCTAACTTATTAAAAATTACGTTGGTGGGTAAGTACCCGTTGGCGTGGGAAAAGCACGTGGGCATGTTGGAACAAAAATTAGGACAATTTTACTTTGCCAAGGTCAAGGACGAAACAGTGCTACAAGTGCAGGTGGCGGATGTGGCGAACGACATTTCTTTGCGCGGTGAATTTATTCGCCAAGTGTTGGCAAGCAATTTGACCGATGCGGAAAAGGAACAAACGATTTTGGTGGGTTTGAAGGCGCTTGCCGGGGAGGACTTATAACGATGCGCTTAATTAAATGTCACATTGAAAACTTTGGTGGATTAAATAACTTTGACTTTGATTTTAAGGTCGGGTTGAACTGCTTACAAAAAGAAAACGGATGGGGAAAAACCACGTTTGCTACGTTCATTAAAGCCATGTTTTATGGTTTACCATCGACGTCGCGAAAAAGTCTAGATGAAAACGAACGCAAAAAATATTTACCGTGGCAAGGTGGAAACTTTGGTGGCAATTTGGTGTTTGCGTTGGGCGACAAGCAATACAAAATCGAGCGGTTCTTTGGTAAGAATAATGCGGAAGACAGTTTTACATTGCTTGATGTGGCAACGGGAAAGAAGAGCCAGGATTACAGCGAAAAGTTAGGCGAAGAAATTTTTGGGTTAGACGAAGCCGCATTTGAACGCAGTGTTTACATTCCACAGAAAGAATTGGATACTAATTTGAACGAAAGCATGGTGCAAAAATTAACTAATTTAATGCACGGGACGAATGCAGAATTTAATTACGAAAGTGCGTATGCCAGCTTGGATAAAAAACGAGTGGCGTTGTCAAATAATAAGAAAACCGGACAAATACAAAACTTAACAAGCCAAATTGAAGATTTAACGGCGCAAATTCGGGACTTAACCAACAGTGGACAAGTGGTCGAAACGTTGCAAGCACAGGTAACCGAAAAAGACGTGGCGATTGCGGAGTTAGTACAACAGCAAAATCAAGTCAAAGCACAAATTAACACGTATGGGGCGGTACAAGAACAACGTGCGAACCAAGACATGTGCGCACGCCTGAACCAACAAGTGATGACAACGCAAAATGTGTTGCAAGCTAAGCAAAAAATTTTGCGTGGGGAAACATTAAGCGCGGCGGAACAAACGGCGGTGGCGGGCGATTACGCAGTGCAACGTTACCAAGCGTTAAATCAATATTTTAATGGCAAAGTTCCGACTGCGGCAACGGTGCAAACGGTTTACGAAGATGCGTTACGTTTGCAGTCATTAAAATCGCAAGCAACAGTAACATCTGGGAATGCGGTGCGCAATCGTCGACAACGCTATCTTTGTTGGGGGTTGTTGGGTTTGGCGGCATTAGGTGTGCTGGGCGGTATCTTAACCTTTCGTGTACAAATGTTTTTGGCGGTGGCGTTATTTATTTTGGGCGCCGGTGTGCTGTTGGGGGCGGGGTATTTGTCGTTGGTGAATTTAATTAACGTGAAAACTGCTTCAGTGCCGAAGAGTGACAACATACGCACGGTGCCAGAGTCGACCAAATTTGAACAATTACAAGCCGGGGTGGTGGCGTTCTTAAAGCAATATGAAACTGTCAATGGCGACGAATTGGCGGTGATTAATCGTGTGCTGACCAATGTCCGCGAATTGGCACAAGTACGTCAGAAAATTGCAGCGGAAGTGCAAACTTTAACGACACGGTTGGTTGCCGAACAACAAGAGTTGGCACAATTTAAAACCGACAAGCATTTTGACGAAATGGCGTTGATAGACAATGTTGACATTGACGATTTGCAACACCGCGAACATGAACTGCAAGTACGGATTGATGCCGCGCGTGATGAAAAAGTTCAACTGTTGGCACGAATTAATCAGATTCATGATGAGATGACGGTGCTTGATGATTGGGAAAATCAAAAGGCACAGTTACAAGCACAAAAGCAAAATTTGGAACAAGAATTGACGGCGGTAAAACACGCGATGAACTTTTTGACGGCGGCAAATCAAAACATGTCGGCAAAATTCTTGGCGCCGATGAAGAATAGTTTAACCAAGTATTTGGGATTGATTGCCGGTCGTTCGTTTAATAATTTGAATTTAGACACCGATTTTAATTTGGCTTTTGAAGAATATGGGCAATTGCGTACGGTGGACTATTATAGTCAAGGTTACCAAAATTTAGTTGATTTGTGTCTGCGCTTGGCTTTAATTGATACTTTGTTTGCGGGCGAAAAGCCATTTATTTTGCTAGATGATCCGTTTGTTAATTTAGATGATGCCAAACTTGATAAGGCTAAACAATTTTTACAAAAACTGTCCGAGGACCACCAATTAATTTATTTCACCTGTCATCAATCGCGTTGTTAAAAGCACATTTAGTTAAAAGTTGATTTTTGGTTGGAAGAATTGCCGTTTTGTGTTAAAATCAAACAAGCAAAGGAAAATCATGAAAAAGAAAAATTTGGTATTTGTAATTATTTTCCCGCTGATAGCGATATTTTTGTATGCTGTGATGGGACATTTCTTGTTTAGGCATGAAATGAAACTTAATTCGAATTCCGAGGCTGAATCAGAAATAAAAAGTAGCGTAGTAACTTTTGATGCGGGTGAAGGTAGTGCGGTTGAACCGGTAGAAGTTGTAAACGGACAAATAATTACTACGGTACCGGCCACCACACGTGATGGATATAAATTTGATGGCTGGTATCTTGATGCAAGATATACGCAAAAATTTGATTTTGCAACTGAAATTCAAAGTGATTTAACATTGTACGCGAAATGGAGAGAAGTTTATACCGTGTCGTTTGAAACTTGTGGTGGTACTACATTAAACAATGTTACAGTTGATAAAAATGAAATAATTTCTGCGCCGACGACAACGCGCAGTGGTTATGAATTTATCGGTTGGTATACGAATGCATCATATACGCAAAAATATAATTTTTCGACACCGGTTGCAAGTAATTTGAAACTATATGCTCGCTGGGCGTACATTTTAACTGAAAATGATTGTACATTTGAGTTAGCTAGTGATGGCGAATCTTATGGTATTACACATTTTAGTGGTAGTAGCACTGAATTGGTGATAATTCCGCGTACATATAATAATTTGCCGGTAACCTTTATTGGGACACATACTTTTGAAGATTGTACAAATTTAAGAGCTTTAATTATTCCAAATAATATTGTAACATTGAAAAGTTATGCATTTTTGGGTTGGGAAAATTCACAAACAATTTATTGTGAAATCAGTGGTCCAGCTGATGAATGGACTGCTAATTGGAATAAATATTGTAATGCTAAAATTTTGTGGAATGGTCAATGGTAACCCAAAATTAGTTTAAAAATTACCGCTAATTTAAAAATAAATAGACAAGAAAAAAGACATTTCGTCGGAAATGTCTTTTTAGATGTTGGTAGTCCCGATGGGAATCGAACCCATGATACCACCGTGAAAGGGTGGTGTCTTAACCGCTTGACCACGGGACCAAACATTTGATTATAGCATGGTGCGGTAAAATTTGCAAGCATAAAAAAAAGTCGCGTGGGTGCGGCTTTTTAAAGTGGAGAGTAGTGGGATTAAAAAAATGTTGGGTTTTGTGGAAATGGCGTGCCGAAGTTGGGTTGGGTAAAGCCATTTTGATTAAAGGGGGTGCCAAATGGTGGTTGGCCGTTAAAGCCATTGCCGCTGTTACCGTTCGGGAAAGGCAGTGGGCGTTGTTGGTTGTTACACTGATTATTTTGATTATTGCGGTTTAGTAACGCGTATAAAATCAACAAAAAGGTGGCATTGTTGGCAAGATTAATATTACTGTTGTTGGCGTAACACCATAAGGCAAGCAATGCAACAATTAAATTTTGCGATGAATTCATTTATATTTAACTCCTTTTATTTAATAGATTTTTCCGCGCGGAAATAATGGTTGGTTCAAGAAATTTTGGCTGTCGCTGAATTGGTTGCCATTGACGTTACCTAACGGTGCATAGCCATAACTGGGAATCAGTAAGTCGGTAATGGCAGTAATACGTACCAAAATTTTGGTTACCGCGTTGGTAATCGTCAAAGTATCGTCTGTTACGGTTGCACTGTCATAACCAAATGCGGCTTCGGCGGTAATATTGTAGGGGAAGGTGCTGTCTTCGGGAATGAATAAAACGATACTGATATTTTTGGTTAGTGTTGTGTTAGTCGTGAATTGCACGTTCGCACTGTCGGTCATGGTGACGTTTAATGGCACGCTGACGGTGGCGGTTACGCGCGAACAACGAGTATTATCGCAGAGTGGCGTGATGGTAATGTTTGCCATTTGGGTTTCGGTCGAAACGGCTTGAATGCTGTTAACCGTGATTGGTGCGGTGGCGGTTGCCGGAATAGTTCCCGCCGAAATTTGTAATTGAGCATCTTGCATGACAACCATTGTACTGTCCAGCACCCGCGGTACGGAAATGACGACACGATTCATATTTTTTGTACTCCTTTCATGCGCTTTATTTATGCGGTAAATAATTTTTGTGTGAATGCGAAATAATAAAGCATGAAAAAAATTTGGTGGCGGGTGGGAGCCTTAATGTTGGCGGTAATCTTAATGGTCGGCTTTTTCTTTGGTGTGGTGTGGCTGGCCGGAACCAAAACGACAGCGTATATCAACGCCGCCAGTGTTGGTGATACTTCGGCGCGGGGAATGTGCACGCTGGACGTGGCGACCGGACGTGTCTTGTTTGCCCATAATGCCGACCAACCCATGGGTATGGCGTCAACCACCAAAGTCGTAACGGCGTTAACCGTGTTAGAACATTATGATGATTTGGATACCAAAATTCGTGTAGCGGACGAGGCAATTGGTATTGAAGGTAGTAGTATTTATTTGCAAAAGGGCGAGCAGTTGACCGTGCGCGAATTACTGTATGGCTTGATGCTGCGTTCGGGTAATGATGCCGCAGTGGCTTTGGCTTTAGCGGTGGCGCCGACGGTTGAAGAATTTGCGGAAATGATGAACCAAACAGCCGCCAAATACGGTGCGACGCGAACTCACTTTACCAACCCGCATGGTTTAGATGATCCTGACCATTATACGACGGCACGCGATTTAGCGATGTTAAGTGCGGTTGCATTACGTAATCCAACGTTTGTGGAAATTTGTTCAGCGCAAGAAAAACGTATTGATGGAGTAGATGCATCACGCTTATTAATTAATAAAAATAAATTGTTGAAAAGTTTGGATGGTTGCATCGGCGTGAAGACTGGCTATACTAAAAAGACTGGTC
>JAFZUF010000150.1 GCA_017618475.1 Clostridia bacterium | reverse complement strand
GAAGTTTTCGGCGCTGAACGTAATGAAGTTTTGATTCATGAAGTGGCTGTAGCTTTGAATAACAATCAACGTCAAGGAACTAAATCAACTTTGACCATGACAGAAGTTCGTGGTCACAAGAAAAAACCATACCGTCAAAAAGGTACTGGTAACGCGCGTCAAGGTACAACTAAAGGTCCACAATTTACCGGTGGTGGTATCGTCTTTGCGCCCAAGCCACGTGATTTCTCAACTAAGATTAACCAAAAGAAAAAATCTGCTGCTTTTGTTTCGGCAATTTCGGCGAAATTGGCTGACAAAGAATTGTTGGTAATTAAAGATTTGAAATTAAAAGAAAGTAAAACTAAATTGGTTGCTACCTTAATTAAAAAATTAAAATTAGACAATCAATCGGTTATCTTTGTTAATCCATACGATGCTGAATTTATTCGTGCGGTACAAAATATTCCTCAAGCGGAAGTTACTACTGGCGAACAATTATCGGTTATGGATATTGTTAATCATCGCGTTTTGGTGGTTTCGGTTGATGCTGTTAAAACCATTGAAAAACAATATGGAGGTGTGAAATGATTGCGCATGATGTAATTATTCGTCCATTGGTTAGTGAAAAAAGTGTCGCATCAATCAAAGCCAAAAAATATGGTTTTGTTATTCATCCAGATGCTGATAAAACTCAAATCAAGAACGCAATCGAAGAAGTCTTCGGTGTAAAAGTCGAAAAAGTGACTACCATTAATTATCAAGGTAAAGTCAAACGTCAAGGCAAATACAAAGGTCGCCAAGCGGCATGGAAAAAAGCCTACGTTCAATTAACAAAAGAAAGCAAACCAATCGAATTCTTCGAGAGTTTGCAATAAGGAGTAGAGCATGGGTATTAAGAGATTTAATGCAAGAAGTGCAGGTTCACGTTTCAAAACCGTTTCGACTTTTGAAGAAATTGACAGAAACGCGCGTCCTGAAAAAAGTTTGTTAGCCACCAAAAAGAAAACTGGTGGACGTAACGTTTATGGCCGCATTACTACACGTCATATCGGTGGTGGCAATCGTCAACACTATCGTGTTATCGATTTCAAACGCGATAAACGTATGGTTCCGGCGATTGTTGATTCAATTCAATATGACCCAAATCGTACCGCAAATATTGCGTTGTTATATTATGTTGATGGTGAAAAACGTTACATTATTGCACCGTTAGATTTGAAGAAAGGCGACAAGGTTATTGCTGGTGATCAAGTTGAAATTAAAGTTGGTAACGCAATGCCGTTGGCTGTTGTTCCAGTTGGTTCAATGGTTCACTGTATTGAAATGCAACCAGGTTCAGGTGCTAAAATTGCCCGTTCGGCTGGCATGTATGCAACTTTAGCTGGTCGTGATAATGGCTATGCGATTTTGAAAATGCCATCTGGCGAAACCCGTCGTGTACCAGAAACTTGCTATGCAACTATTGGTCGTATCGGCAACTTGGATCATGAATTGGTATCCTTGGGTAAAGCCGGTCGTCATCGTCATATGGGTGTTCGTCCGACCGTTCGTGGTGTGGTTATGAATCCATGTGATCACCCGCATGGTGGTGGTGAAGGTAAGTCGCCTGTCGGATTTGCTTCGCCTGTTACTCCGTGGGGTAAGAAGACTTTGGGTTATAAGACTCGTAAGCGTAATAAACCATCAAGTCGCTTTATTGTCAGCAGGAGGGATAAATAATGAGTAGAAGTATCAAAAAAGGACCTTATGTCAACCAAAAGTTGGTACGCCGTGTTGAAGAAATGAATGCCGACCAAAGTAAAAAGAAAGTTTTGAAAACTTGGTGTCGTGCTTGTACCATTTTGCCAGCATTTGTTGGTCACACAATCGCCGTACACAATGGTCGTAAACATATTCCTGTTTATATCAAATCCGAAATGGTTGGTCATAAATTAGGCGAATTTGCGCCAACCCGTACTTTCAAAGCCCATGGTGGTATTAAAGCTATCGCGGCGAAAGGTAAAAAAGGTTAAAAGAGGTAACAAAATGAGCAGAGGAATTAAAGAAAGAAAAGCACGCCAAGCAGCTAATCGCGACAAACGTCCTTACGCGATTGCCCGTTATATTCGTATTCCAAATTCCAAAGTTAAATTCGTTTTGGATTTAATTCGCGGTAAGAAATATGAAGACGCGGTTGATCTTTTGAAAAACTTAAATAAATCGGCCAGTCCGGTGATTTTGAAAGTTTTAAACAGCGCTGCGGCGAATGCTGAAAACAACATGGCAATGCCAAAAGACAACTTGTTTGTTGCGGAATGCTACGCAACCAACGCGCCACAAATGAAACGTATGATGCCACGTGCTCGTGGGCGTGCGGATCGTATTTTGAAACGTTCTTGCCACATCACGATTCGTTTGGACGAATTGAAAGTTGGTCAAAAGGTTAATAAACCGGCCGAAAAAGCGACTACTCAAAAGGCTGCAGCTGTGAAACCGACAACAACCACTAAAACGGCAACCGTTAAGGCGACTGCAACTAAGACAGCGACAGCAAAAACCGCAACTAAAACTTCGGCAAAAGCTGTCCCAGCAACCAAAGCTGAAAAGCCCGTTGCTGATAAGCCAAACGCAGTAAAACCTTTAGGTACTAAAGCGGTTGCAACCGAAAAGAAAGCCGCAACAGTTAAAAAGACTGCAACAGCAACGCCAAAGAAAACTACGGCGGCAAAAAAGGAGGCTAAATAATGGGACAAAAAGTTAATCCTAATGGCTTTCGTACGGGTATCAATAAAGATTGGAACGCTACTTGGATCGCTCCGAAAAAAGAAATTGCCGCGTACATTTTAGAAGACCATAAAATTCGTAAATTTTTGAACGATGAATATGGTTTGAAGGCCGGCTTGAATAACTGCAGTATTGCACGTATTGCGATTGAACGTCGTAATTCAGTGGTGACAGTTAATATTTATACTTCGCAACCGGGTATGATTATTGGTCAAAAGGGTGCCAATATCCAAGTGTTGAACCAAAAATTACAAAAAATTGTTGGCACAAAAACCTTGGAAGTTAATGTTAAGGAAATTAAAAATCCGGATATTAATGCTGATTTGGTTGCTCAATCCGTGGCGAGTCAATTGGAACGCCGTATGGCGTGGCGTCGTACCATGAAAATGGCAATTCAAAAAGCTATGAAGAATGGTGTGACTGGTATTAAAATTCAGTTATCCGGTCGTTTAGATGGTGCAGACATTGCTCGTTCCGAACACTATCAACAAGGTGTTTTACCTTTACACACCTTGCGTAGTGATATTGATTATGGTTTCGCTGTGGCACGTACAACTTTCGGTGTGATTGGTGTTAAGTGCTGGATTTGTAATGGCGAAGTTAAAGGTAAACGTATGCACACTGGTGAAGTGGCTCGTCCAACTCGTGAAGCACGTCCAAATTTCAATCGTGAAGAACGTAAAAATTTTGGTCGCAACAACGGTGGATACAGTGCTCGCAAATACGAAGGTGGCGAAAAGAAAGAATTGAACCCGTTGAAAAACAAAGGCGGATATTCTAAATCCTTCACACCAAAATTAGCAAAGAAGGAGGGAACTGACAATGTTAATGCCTAAGAGAGTTAAAAGACGTAAAGTTCAACGTGGTCGTATGCGTGGTAAAGCAACCCGTGGTAACAAGTTGACTTATGGTGATATTGGATTAGTGGCAACTGAACCAGGTTGGATTACTTCAAACCAAATTGAAGCTGCTCGTGTGGCGATGACTCGTTTCACCAAACGTGGTGGTAAAGTTTTCATTAACATTTTCCCACACAAATCTGTTACTAAAAAACCGGCTAATACTCGTATGGGTAGTGGTAAAGGTAACCCTGAATTTTGGGTGGCTGTTGTTAAGCCCGGTCGTGTTTTGTATGAAATTCAAGGTATTAAGGAGGCTGATGCGCGTGAAGCTTTGCGTTTAGGTATGCACAAATTGTCTGTTAAATGCAAAATTGTGACCCGCGAACAACAAAATGCTGTGTCTGAAAAGAAAGATGCGGCTGTGTCTGAGAAAACGGAGGTAGTAAATGGATAAGGCTAAAATTTATCACGATATGACAGATGCCGAATTGAATGCTGCTTATAAATCCAAGAAACAAGAATTATTCAATTTGCGTTTCCAACATTCAATTGGTCAATTAAAAAATCCAAAACAATTGGAAACTGTCAAAAAAGACATTGCGCGCATTTTGACCGTGCTTAAATTAAGGGAGGCAAAATAATGGCTACAAATGTGAAAACAGCCGCGGTGAAAACTGCTGCAAAATCTGCACCAAAAGCGGTAAAACCAGCTGTCGAAGTCGAAAAAGTGGCGGTAAAAAAAGCCGCTACCAAGACGCAAAAGACAACAACTGCACAAGCGGATGCTACTCGCAACCGTCGTAAAGTTTTGCGTGGTGTAGTAATCTCCAATAAAATGGAAAAAACCGGCGTTGTGGAAATTACTCGTAAAGTTCCACACCCACTATACAAAAAAGTCGTAACCAAAACTTCGCGTTTTAAATTCCATGATGAAAAGAACGAATGCGAAATCGGTGATACCATCGAAGTGATGGAAACCAGACCATTATCGAAAGATAAATATTTCCGTTTGGTTCGTATCGTCGAGAAGGTTAAGTAAGGGGGAAAAAATAAGATGATTCAACAAGAAACTATCTTAAATTGTGCAGATAATACCGGGGCGAAAACCTTGCACGCGTTCCACAATGTGGGCGGTTCTTGGCGTCGTGCAACTGGTATTGGCGATGTGATTGTCGCGTCAGTACGTAACTGCGATACCGATGGTCAAGTTAAATCGGGTGATGTCGTTAAATGCGTCATTGTACGTACGGTTTCACCGACGCAACGTCCTGACGGTACGGTAATTCGTTTCGACGATAACGCTGCAGTCATTATTGATAAAGAAGGTAACCCCAAGGGTACACGTATCTTTGGACCTGTTGCCCGTGAATTGCGTGAAAAAGGTTACATGAAAATTGTATCCTTAGCACCGGAGGTGTTGTAATGAATAATACAGTAAATAAGGTTAATGTCCGTGTTGGTGATTCGGTTGTGATTTTGGCCGGTAACTACAAAGGTAAAAAAGGTAAAATTATTGCGGTTAATCCGGAAAAAAATACCTGTAAAGTTGAAGGTGTCAACATTGTTACCAAACACAAAAAAATGCGCAAACAAGGTGAAAAATCTGAATTGAAAAAAATGGAAGGTTCAATTAACATTTCCAATGTGCAAATTGTTTGCAGCAAATGTGGTAAAGCAACACGTATTGGTCACAAAGTTGAAAATGATGTAAAACATCGCGTTTGCCAAAAATGTGGCAATGTGTTAGATAAGAAATTCGTTAAAGCGAAAGCGAAAGATGAAGAAGTTAAAGAAGTGGCAGAAAAAACCGCAACTGCAACTAAGAAACCATTGCAACGTCGTGAAGTAAAACACGTGGCAGAATCGACCATTAAGAAACCGGCAGCAAAAAAAGCGGAACCTACCGCAACGACAGCTGCTAAAACGGAGGAAAAATAAGCCATGGCAAATGTAAAAAAGCAAAAATATTTGAACCGCGTACATGAACGCTATGTAACCGAAATTGTACCAAGTTTGAAACCTAAATTTGGTAATGTTAATGCGGTTCCAAAATTGGTAAAAATCGTGGTCAATACCCGTTTGGGTGACGTGAAGGATAACACCAAATCTGTTACCGCTGCCGTCGAAGAATTGGGCTTGATTACTGGTCAAAAACCATTGATCACTACCGCGAAAAAGAGTATTTCAAACTTTAAAATTCGTGAAGGTCAAAAGAATGGTGCCAAAGTTACTTTGCGTAACAAAATCATGTACGAATTTTTCGATAAAGTTATTTCGGTAGCTTTACCACGCGTTCGTGATTTCTCCGGTTTATCTCGTAAGAGTTTTGACCAATTTGGTAACTATACCTTTGGTTTTAAAGAACAATTAGTGTTCCCTGAAATTTCATACGAAAAAATTGAAAAAGTCCGTGGTATGGATATCACCATTGTTACCACAGCTAAGAACAAGGAAGACAGTTTGGAATTGTTGGAAGCTTTGGGCTTACCGTTCAAAAAGGAGGTTAAATAATGGCTAGAGCTGCGTTAAAAGAAAAACAAGCACGCGGAGGACGTTTGAACGGTAAACCGTGTCACGTTCGCGATTATACTCGTTGCAGTATTTGCGGTCGTCCACACGCTGTGTTGAAAAAATACGGTATTTGCCGTGTTTGTTTCAGAGAAAAAGTCGCGCATGGTGAAATCCCAGGTTTCACTAAG
>JAFZUF010000149.1 GCA_017618475.1 Clostridia bacterium | reverse complement strand
TTGGCTTACCGTGTTTATGGTTGGCACGTATCGTAGCGGTGGCGAATTGGTTACTTACGCCGTATGAAAAAATGGTGCAGGGCTATTGGTTAAGGCGGGCGAAACGCAAAATTCGTCGGCACAAAAATTTAATTAAAATTGGGATTACCGGTAGTTATGGTAAGACTTCGGTCAAAAATATTTTGGCGGCCATGCTTAGTGCGAAATATAAAGTGGTGGTCAGTCCTGCCAGTTTTAACACGCCGATGGGTTTTGCGCGGACTGTTAATGAAAATTTGCAGGGCGATACCCAAGTGTTAATTATGGAAATGGGGGCACGGCGTCCGGGTGAAATTAAGGAAATGTGTGACCTGGTACAACCTGACCATGGCATTATTACCAGTATCGGCGCCTGTCATTTGGCAACGTTTGGGAATATTGCCACTGTGTCACGGACTAAAAGTGAATTATTTGCTTATTTGCCAGTGCACGGTGTGGCGGTGACCGATGGCGATAACCCGTGGTGCGCCAAGCTAAAGCACCCGCATTTGATTTTGGTAAAAGCGGCGGAACAACCGACTTATCCCACCAATTTATTCGGTGGGCACCAACAAAAGAACATTCAGATGGCGGCGGCGTTGGCGCGGAAACTTGGCATCGATGAAACGACGATTAGACAGGTGGTAGCAGATTTAAAGCCTACGCCGCATCGCTTGGAAAAGATTGTAGCGCCGAACGGTATTATCATTTTGGATGATAGTTATAATGCAAATCCAACCAGCGCGACCGCCGCTTTGGATGTTTTGGCAAAATATAATACGCGTAAAGTGGTACAAACACCGGGTTTTGTAGAACAAGGTGTGAATACGGCGGAAGCACACGCGAAATTATGCGCGCAAATTAAAGTGGTGGCGGATGCGGTGATTGTAGTGGGAGAACTGAACCGCGCGGATTTTGTCAAGGGTTTGGCGGGTTGGTTGGGACAAGTGTTTTATGTGCCTAATCGTGAGAGTGCGAAACAGTATTATTCGCAACTTTTAAGCAGCGGCGACGTATTGTTAATCTTAAATGATATTCCCGAAGGTTATGGATAAATTTTACTACCTTGCTTGACAGTAATCGTTACCAAAATGTAAACTATTAGCAATAAAAAGGGGAAATTAACTGTGCAAAAGAAAGCGGCTTTCGTGGTTTTGGGAACAGTCTTGATGGTAATCATTGTTGCTGTTACTTTAGTGTTAACGGTTGGACCACGTACCAGTGCGGCTACCCCCGAAGATTATGATGATGTTAAAGTGACGATGGGAACCGTCAACCAAACTGGATATTTGGCAGTTGATACGGCAAGTGGTACTTTGCATGGTTTAAGTGAAGCCGGTAAATACTATGTTGCGCAAGTTGATGCCTATCGGGTTATTGTGCCGGATAACGTCAAAGTAATTGATAATGATGCTTTTGCGCAAGATACACGTTTGAAAGCAGTGGTACTGTCGCATAGTGTAACCCGTATTATGCACGGCGCGTTTCAAGGTTGTACACAATTAACCGCAGTTAATATTCCAGCAAGTGTCAATTTCTTGGGTTCTTATGCGTTTGCCGATTGTGTCAATTTGGCGACCATGAAAGTTGATCCAAGTAATTCCGTGTTTACCAGTCAAAGCGGTGCGGGGGTGGAAATTAATGGTATCATTAAACGTGCGGAACACAGTTTGGTCGCTGGTTGCCAAAGCACAGTGATTCCGGCGGAAGTCACCAGTATTGGGGCCTATGCATTTAAGGGACAAGCGAATTTAACCACAATTGACATTCCGGATAGTGTTACCATTTTGGAAAATAACGCTTTTGCGCAATGTAGCGGTTTGAAAACTGTTAACGGCATGATGAATGTCGCGACGATTAGCAGCAGTGCCTTTGTCGATTGTACTAATTTAAGTACGATAGTGTTCGGAAATAAATTGACCAGCATTGGTTGTGCGGCATTCAAAAATTGCACGCAATTAACCAAAATTGTGGTGCCGGACAACGTGACTACGATAAAAGGTTATGCTTTCGCGAACACACCATTGAAACGCGTGACGATTACGGACGGTGTGCAAACTATCGAGCAAGGAGCGTTTGCCAATTGCAAAAATTTGAAACAAATTAAAATTCCCGCCAGTGTGACCGTCATGGGTGCTGGCGTGTTTGCGGGTGGCGATTTGAAAGAACTTGATTTCGTAGGTACGGCGTTGCTAGATACTTGGAGCACGGATTGGCAACAAGATTGCAATGCCAATGTGGTTTTTGTGAATGAATAATGAAGAATGAAGAATTAAAGCGGAAAAAATCTTAAATTAAAAAAAGTCTGACATTGTCAGACTTTTTTCCTACATAATTCATTATTAATTTTTCATTCTTCATTATTTTCGACCGGGGCAAGGTTACCTTTGCCCATGTTGGCTTGGACTTGCGCCAAGATTTCGGCTTTGACTTTAGGATCACTTTCTAACCAAGCTTTAGTGGCTTCTTTACCTTGCGCTACGCGTTCACCTTGGTAGGAGAACCAACTGCCGGATTTTTGAATAATGTCGCTGGCAATGGCTAAGTCCAAGATGCAACCGTCGTTGGAGATGCCTTTACCAAAAGTGATTTCAAATTCCGCAATTTTGAACGGCGAAGCCAATTTGTTTTTAACCACTTTAACTTTGGTTTTGTTCGCTATCACTTCGTCGCCTTGTTTAACACTGCCGATACGACGGACGTCCAAACGAATGGACGAATAGAACTTCAAGGCTTTACCGCCTGGGGTGGTTTCCGGACTTTGCCCCGGCATCATGATACCGACTTTTTCGCGTAATTGGTTGATGAAAATCAACGCGGTTTCGGTCTTATTAATAATCGGGGTTAATTTGCGGAGGGCTTGGCTCATTAAACGGGCTTGCAAACCAACGTGCGCATCACCTATGTCGCCGTCAATTTCGGCACGTGGAGTTAATGCCGCCACACTATCGATAACAATTAAATCAACGCAGCCAGATTCGACCAATTTGTGGGCAATATCCAAACCCTGTTCACCACTGTCGGGTTGGCTGATAATTAAGTCTTTAACATTAACACCCAAGGCTTCCGCATAAATTGGGTCAAGGGCTTGTTCTGCATCGATGTAAGCGCAGGTCAAACCTTGTTTTTGGGCTTCCGCTACGACGTGTAAACAAACCGTGGTTTTACCGCTGGATTCCGGTCCGTAAATTTCGGTAATACGGCCACGCGGAATGCCGCCGATGCCTAACGCATAGTCCAAAGTTAAACAGCCGGTGGAAATTACCTTAATATTGCGCACAACGGGGCCATCACCCATTTTCATAATCGCGCCTTTACCATAAATTTTTTCAATTGTCGCCAATGCGGCTTGCAATGCTTTACTTTTTTCTTGTTCTGCCATAATATAGATAGGATATATGAAATTGCGTAATTTAGCAAATAAGTTCTTGTTGGTTATGTTGCTGGCGGTTTTGACGCTGGGAAATTACGCGTTTAATTTGACGGCGGTTTGGGTCGGCACACCGACTAATTTAACGACTGCTGCCGCGGTAAGTAGCAAGACTTATTATTTGGACCAACTTAATGATAATCAGCCAACGGGTGAAACATTGTACGAAGCGTTGGGCATTACCGTTTATAACGACTATTTGACCGCGTTATCTGCGACCCAAGATTTAAATGAAGTCGCGATTGCGGTGGTGGATACCGGCTTGGATTGTACCAGTCCGGTTTTTACAGATCGGATTTTAAGTGATTATGCAGTGGATTTCAGTTGCGGTATTCCAGCGGCGGCTGATAATACTTGGTATGTTGATAAAAATGGGCATGGTACGCATGTTGCGGGAATTATTGCGGATGCAACTCCTGCAAATGTAAAAATTTTACCGATTAAGATTTTCGATGGTGTTAATAATTCTGTAAATGATGGTGCTGCACTTGAAAATGCAATCCGTTGGTTGTGT
>JAFZUF010000148.1 GCA_017618475.1 Clostridia bacterium | reverse complement strand
GTGTTTGTGATAGTCATGGTAATATTGCTATTAATTGGCGTGCAATATTCCTACCACCAAACTTGTTGGATTACATTGTGGTGCATGAATTATGTCACTTGTTAGAATTTAATCATACACCAGCATTTTGGAACGTTGTTGGCAATGTTATTCCTGATTACCAAATGATACGAAAGCACTTAAAATGTCTAAATTACTTGATTTTATTATTCAGAAAGGAGTAATATATTTGTATGGCGTTCAGTAAGGAAATTTATTTGGATAATGCTGCTACTACATATTGTAATGGTGAAGTTTTTTATGCTATGCAGCCATATTTTATTACCAATTATGGTAATCCAAATTCGTTGCATTCGGTGGGGTATGCCGCACGTGAGGCTGTGGAAAAAGCGCGTGCTAGTGTTGCAAAAATTATCAATGCTGATCCTGATGAAATTTATTTTACTTCGGGAGCAACTGAAGCCAACAATTGGGTGATTAAAGGAATTGTTTCCGCATCACCTGTTAAACGTATTTTAATTAGTGCAATTGAGCATCCAAGTATTACGGAATCCGCGCGTTGGTTAAGTGAAAACGGCATTGAAGTTGAATATATTAAAGTTGATGAAAATGGCATTATATCAATCCCCGATTTATTGGCAAAGTTGTCGAAGCCGACTTGTTTAGTTTCAGTAATGACGGCCAATCATGAAGTTGGCACTGTCCAATACATTAATACGATTGCGAATATTTGCAGCCAAAATAATGTTTATTTTCATACTGATGCAACACAAGCTTTGGAAAGTGTCCATATTAATGTTAAAGAAATGGATATAACCGCGTTATCTTTATCTGGTCATAAAATCTATGGACCGAAGGGTGTTGGTGCACTTTATATTAAACGTGGTACGCGTATTGACACTTTTATGCACGGTGGACACCAAGAGGATGGTATGCGTGGCGGAACGTATAATTTACCGGCTATTGTTGGTTTAGGTAAGGCAGTAGAAATTTGTATGCGCGATGGAAATACCAATAATGTTCGCATGAAGCAATTACGTGATTATTTTATTAAAGAAATTGAATCAAAAATACAAGGTGTAAAGTTAAATGGACACCGCACGCAACGTTTAAGTAATAATGTTAATTTTTCTTTCAAAGGTGTAACTGGTGAAAGTGTTGTTGCTATGTTGGACGTGATGGGCGTCCGTGCATCTACCGGTACCGCCAGTACCAGTGAAGTATTAAGCCGTAGTTATGTTTTACAAGCGATTGGCGTTAATGATGATTATATAAATGGGGCGGTGCGTTTTACTATCGGCCGTGCAACCACTAAAGAGGATATTGATTTTACTGTCGATTGTTTAATTGTTATTTTAAAAAAATTACGTACTTTAAGTCCAATTAATATTAAAATGGAGGTGCCAGAAAATGTATAATCAAGTAGTTTCTAAGCGTTTTCTGAATTTACAAAATGCCGGCATTGTCACCAGTGCTGATGCTGTTGGTCAGGCGGGTAGCATCAGCTCGGGTGATTTGATTAAAATATATTTACGTATTTTTAACGGTGAAATTGTTGAAGCAAAATTTAAAACTTTCGGTAGCGTGTATACTTTGGTTGCCAGTGATCTACTTTGTGATCTGTTGAAAAATTGTGCAATTGAAAATGCTTTATTAATTAAAGGT
>JAFZUF010000147.1 GCA_017618475.1 Clostridia bacterium | reverse complement strand
TGATGACATTATAGTTATAAGTCGGTTGTTTTTATAATCACAAATAATATATTGCCCATCACTTCCGTCTCTAAAAACAATCCCATCTCTACTTATCCAAGTGAAATAGCCAGCATCAAGCTTAGGCAAAAGCCTTTCTGGTTTATAATAGTCTGGACAGTGAACCTGTGATTTTGTCATTTCTTTAATCCAATCTTCTGGAACGATTTGTTCGCCATCAAATTTTCCATAATCAAAAAGTAATTTGCCGATTTTATGAAAGTCTTTGTAATTAAAGTACGACGCCGTTGCTCCTGCACAATAATTTCCAAACTTTTCCCAAATAAAATTCTGAACGCCTATTGGTTTGAGTATTTTTTGATTAATATAATCATCTATCTGCATTCCAAAAGTTTCTTTGAAAAATACTGATAGAAGATATGGCTCAACATTACTATATGTAAAATGTGTATTTGGTTTGAATTTTAGTGGAATATCAAAAATAACTTCTAGCAATTTGAACTTGTCTAAATTTTCAACGTGACTTTCATTTAAATACATTTTATCATAACCGGTTTGGTGGGTTAAAAGGGTGTGAATTGTCCACTCTTTTGCTTCTTCTGGTATGTTATTTGCCAACTCTTTAAGAGTGTTGTAAACATTTGTTTTAAGGGATAGAAATTTTCCATCTTTGCATTTAAGCTTTTCATTCATTGCAATTCCATAAGACATAGCAATTAACGCCTTGCCACAAGAACGAAGTTCGTGCAATTTGATGTTGTTTAATACATATTCTTCTGTCTTATTACCATGTGTTACAACAATGCTATCAACTATGACTTGCTTATCTTTTGCGTTTTTAATGAATTGGTCAATAAGTTTCATAAAAAACTCCTATTTTTTATTATAATATACTCTTAGCAAATTTGTATCAAATTTTTTATGTTTTGGCATTTAAACGTGCGCTTGTCTTGATACAAGTGGCGTCGCTTCGCTCCGCCAAAGCCAAGCACAAAAAAAGTGCATGCTTGTAAACAAGCGCACGCACTTTTTGATATTCCGCTAGTTTCAAAAGTCAGTAACTATTAAGTAAGTTTATGTTTACAAATTAATAAATGTTTCCACTTGGTGGAGATAGCGGGATTCGAACCCACGACCTATACGTTGCGAACGTATTGCTCTACCAACTGAGCCATATCCCCGCGAAATTGGTGGAAGTTATAGGGCTCGAACCTATGACCTACTGCTTGTAGGGCAGTTGCTCTCCCAACTGAGCTAAACTTCCACGTTGGCTATATTGTAACCTATTTACAATACCACGTCAAGATATTTGACCAATCATTGTAATTGGTGTTATCATGGCCTATGAAAAATAATTTACCGTCAAATAATTTTGTTTTACATATTCAGGTAAAAGATGAAAGTCAAATTTTTTCAAATTATACTTACAATGAGGACAATTTAAATTATGAATTAGGTAATTACTTACAAGAGAAAGCTGAACACGAATTTCCGTTACCAATAAAAGAAAATTATACAATTAATATCCATACTGACAATCCAAACTTGCGCTTAGCCGAAGTTACGCGTTGTATCCACCACCATTTTCACAATCGTTACGATGCCGAAAAACGTAAACTGCGCGACAACCTACGTTTTGCCTTAGTTTTGTTTTCAATCGCTATAGTTGCATTGGTCGGCTATTTCTTAGCCGAAACCTATGTTGGTAATTTCTTTTTAACCGAAATTGCTGACTTATTAACTTGGGTATTTGGTTGGGGTGCCGTCGAAGTTAGTTTGCTTGAACGCCACAGCATTCGTCGTCGCAGTATCATCTTGCGCCGTTTAGCTTATGCCGAAATTAAATTCACTTCCAATATGAAACTTGATGCCCCGGTCTATATTTAATTAATGCTTCATTATTGCAGTTCCCCAAACGTATACCCTTTTGTTTGCAACGCCGGAATCAACGCACGCAACATTTCGGGTGTTCCGGGATTGGTAATGTGAAACAACATAATTGCCCCGGGGTGTACCCGTTCCAAAATTTTATCCGTGCACGCCGCTACGTCCAACTTAGGTTCACGTTGCCAATCTTGAATTGCTAAACTCCATAACACCGCGCGTAAACCTTGCTCTTGGGCAATCCGTAATGTTTTGTCATCAAAGCGTCCTTCCGGCGGACGGAAAAATTTCGCGGTTACCGGCAATTTTAAATCCGTAATATCCTGACGAATTTCATCTTCACTTAAAGTTGGCAAGTTACGATGCTTGTTTGTATGATTACCAATTTGGTGACCTTCGTTTTGCATGCGCGCAATTAAATCGGTTTCTTTTAAATAATTACCGCACAAAAAGAATAACCCTTTAATTTGATACTCTTTTAATAAATCCAATACGTCCGCTGTGTATCCCGCTTCGTAACCTAAATCAAACGTCAAATAAACTTGCTTTTGCGTCGTATCCCCCACATACATGCCGTCATATTTTTTAAGTAATTGTTGCGCCAACGCGCCCACTTCGGGCGTGGTTTCATTACCCCGATGCACAAGTCCCCAACTGACAATGTCGCCCCCATTACCGGCAAACACATTGGTCACTGCCGCAATCAAGCACACCCCCGCCATTAACAAATTTCGCATAAACTTAGCATGCCATGATTTATAATTCCTTATTCATTATACTGGTGTCCCCGGCGGGAATCGAACCCTCATCTGACCCTTAGGAGGGGTCTGTTCTATCCATTAAACTACAGGGACGTGCTATAGTTTAGCACACCCACTGCCATTTTGACCATAAATTTATCCGTACTTAATAATACATTCAACAGCAAATAACTGTTTTAAGTTGCGTAAATAAAATATTTGTAATACGCTATGAACATTAAAATTTCAGGAGGAATTCCCTATGTCAAACGAAAAATTAAAAAAACAAGCAAATTATTTTGATAAAAATTCTTATAAACCGAATCGTAATCAAGAGAAAGTTAAACAGTTAAATGAGATAATTACTATCAATGGTGGTAACTTATTACCTACGCCAAAACAAGAAGAAGAACTTTGGCACTTGCGCTAATTTTAAATTTTATCTTTAGATAAATCTAACAGACGCCGACAGGCACGACGAGTATTGGTGTAAGAATTAAAACCGGTTAAGCGAATATAGTTTTTTCCCGCACTGCCGAACCCAACACCCGGAGTACAAACAATGCCGGCTTGCACCAACAATTTGTCAAAGAATTGCCACGCATCATATTCCGCCGGACAGCGCACCCAAACATATGGCGAATGCATGCCCCCCACGTACGGCCATTGCAACCGTTCTAATGTTTGACAAATTAAGCGCACGTTACGACGATAATAATCAATGTTTTGTTTTACCGCTTGCCTGCCCGCCGGCGTAAACACCGCTTCCGCCCCGCGTTGCACAATGTAACTAACGCCGTTAAATTTGGTCGTTTGTCGACGGCGCCATAATTGGTTCAAACTTACGCCATCCATCGTCTTTAAAGCTTTCGGCACCACGGTATACCCACAACGCACACCGGTAAAACCCGCCATTTTGGAAAAAGAACAAATTTCAATCGCACATTCACGCGCACCATCAATTTCATAAATACTGCGCGGTAAATCCGGGTCATTAATAAAACAAGTATAAGCCGCATCGTATAAAATTACGGCTTGGTGTTCGCGCGCAAAATCGACCCACCGTTTTAATTGCGCACGGTCGTAACACACCCCGGTCGGATTGGCTGGATTGCACAGATAAATGATATCGGCAACAATACTGGTGTCCGGCATGGGTAAAAAATTGTTTTCGGCGGTCGCCGGCAATAATTGTGGCGTACGTCCCAACATTAAATTGGTATCCCAATATACGGGATAAACCGGATCACACATGACGACATTCGCGGTTGGGTCAAAGATATCTAACAAATTACTTAAATCACTTTTGGCACCATCGCTGACAACGATTTCATCTGTTTCAAGTTCCACCTGCATTTGAGTGTGGTAAAAGTCAACAATCGCATTACGCAACCATGGGTAACCCAGTTCGGGTCCATAGCCACGGAATGTTTTGGTTTGTCCCATTTCCTTACAAGCCCGCTTCATAGCTTGCACTACCACCGCCGGTAACGGACGCGACACGTCACCAATACTTAATTTGATTAAGGTCTTATCGGGATGTTCGGCTTGAAATGTCCGTGTTTTTGCCGCTACCGTGCTGAATAAATAATTTTCCGTCAAGTTTAAATAATTACGATTAATTTTCATTTCCAACTCCATCAATTTCAATGACACCATGAAACACGATTTTTGCGGGACCCAATAAATGAATGTGTTCACCCGCACAATCCACCACCAACTCACCGCCGGGCAAATTAACCCGAATTAACTTTTCCCGGTTACAAAAACCACGCGATACACTCGCCACCGCCGCCGCACAAGCCCCCGTGCCACAACCTAAAGTTTCCCCACTACCACGTTCCCACACGCGCATTTGTAATTGGTTATCACCCACCACGCGGACAAATTCCACATTGGTACCATTGGGAAATAATTTGCTGTGTTCCAAACGTTGCCCCAAACGTCGAATGTCGTAATTGGCAATTTCAAACTTCGGGAACCACACCACGTGCGGATTACCAACATTCACCGCCGCTAAATCGTGCATGCCCGCCAACTGCACATTCTCCACCGTCGCGACACCCATGTCGACACTGAAATAATGATCACGTAAACGGCGCACCGTCTTAATGCCGCTTTTCGTTGCAATCCGCACTACATTGCCGGACACAACTTGCTGTTCAATTAACCATTGCGCCACACAGCGCACCGCGTTACCGCACATTAAACCCTCGCTGCCGTCGGCGTTATACATCACCATCGTAATATCCGCCCCCGCGGTGCCGGGCAACATTAACACCAACCCATCGGCACCAATTCCAAAATGGCGGTCGCTTAATTGTTTGGCTAATTTCCCAGGGTTGGGTACCATTCGCGTCCTTGCATCAACATAGATATAGTCGTTACCCACCCCTTGCATTTTAGTAAATTCCAGTAACATACCAATTTTTATGCACACTGGAAAAAAAACGTGATTAACTGATGATCCAATTAAAGTGGAATTTCCAGTGGGTTATGACGTAATAAATCGGTACTGGTTAAATAATATTTGATACCATTCTTGGTATAAACTAAATCGCCGCGTCCACCTTTACCATGCAAATGGCCATAAATCACCGCGTCCACGTGGTACTTTTCGCACAGTTTAGTGAACGGCGAATCGTCACGCAGACAGTTAAACGGTGGATAGTGTAAAATCGCCACCAACTTTTTGTCGCCCTTGTCGCCCGCACTTTGCAACGACATTTCAAAACGCAACACTTCGCGGTCGTAAATTTTCTTGTCTTCTTCGCTTTGCACCCGATTGCGTTCCGGCGTTTGCCAACCGCGTGTTCCCACAAAAATCACGTCACCAATGGTCACACTGTCATTTTGTAACACCTTAATAGTCGGTCCCACAAACTCACGAATCTTGGATACACTTTTCCACCAATAATCGTGATTGCCACGGATAATAATTTTCGTACCATTTAATTGGCGGATAAAATCGAAATCGGCTTTGGTTTCTTCCATGCGCATTGCCCAAGAAATATCGCCCGCAATTATGCCAATGTCATCGGGACCAACCAACGCGTTCCAATTCTTTTTAATTTCATTTTCGTAATTGTCCCAATGCTCACCAAAAATGTTCATGGGTTTGTTGACGCCGAACGATAAGTGGAAATCCGATAGTGCGAAAATTTTCACTGATGTTTTCTCCTGAAATCGAATTTTGCCCATGCCCCATCTTCGGGTGGGTTCACAATAAACTTCATCCGGTCATGCGAAGTCGGATGTTCAAACTCTAATTGATACGCCCATAATGCAATGTCCTTAATACCCGGGCGGGCACCACCATAACGGGCATCACCAACAATGGGATTACCAATGTGTTTCATTTGCACACGGATTTGGTGCGAACGTCCAGTTGCCAATTCCACCGCCACCAAAGTATCCCCCGCCACAGTATCCACAGTTCGATAGGTCAATTCGGCACGCTTGGCTCCCGTGGTCGATTGTGGCACCACCGCTACCGTATTATGGATTTCGTCTTTTGCTAACCAATTAACCAAAGTTGCAGTGCGTTGTTTTGGTACGCCTTTTACAACCGCATAATAGGTCTTATGAAAAATACCATCCTTAATTTGCTCACTTAAACGTGCCGCCGCTTTGCTGGTCTTAGCAAAAACCATCACTCCACCAGTCACACGATCCAAACGATGTACAATACCCACAAAACCGCCTGTATATTCCTTTAAGGCTTCTTGTAAACTTTGATCGTGCGAACTGTCGGCCACGGTCGGAACATTTTGTGGTTTAATTACCACCAATAAATGATTGTCTTCAAAAATCACAGCGGGTGTTTCCATATACTTTAATTATACATGGCAAAAAAAAGTAAGTAAACAATTTGCATCTATTTTTGATAACTGTTAATATATATATATACAGGAGGTATGTATCAATGGGATGTTGTGATGGATGTCCAGGCTGCGGCAAACCAGCGAAATAATTAACGCATTATGAAATTGGAAAAAGGAGAAATTTTAGCCATTATTGAAACACTCTGCTTCATCGCAGGAGCCGTGTTTTTTATACTGGTTATTACCATTCCTTCCAACCCAATTTGGGCGTTAATCGTTGGTATAAGTTGCGGATTAACGGGCGCAATAATTTGGTTGTGCTCGTTAATTATCCGCACCGCTGGTAAAGTTGGGCACAAAATTCACAATCAAATTGAACGTACCGTTGTTGATAAAGTTGATGCCGAAAAAATTGCTAAATCGATTTTCAAAGACGAAGACGACACCTACGAATTGCACCGTGTTGACACTTACCCGGAAGAAATAAAAAGTGAACCTGCTTCTGCTACCGAACCGTCAGACGCAAATCAATAATTAATTATTAACAAAATAAAAGCCACTTACATGGTCAATGAACTTTGAAACTTGCGGAATAATTAACACAAGCCCATATCTATTAACTCTTTGGCTAAGTTGTTGTCGTGAAGTGATTCAAAAGGATTCTGCATATCTTCAGCAGGTGCTTTATTGTCTGCAATCGTCTTTTCCGTTTGTTGTTTTTTATTCTTTACGGTTTCCTTGGTCAAAAACGGATAATCCGCGGAATAGCAAGTCTTTTCAATATATGGTCTTATGGCTTCATAAGTGACATATTTATCAATCACATCCGCAGGTAAGTCACTCACGCGTCTTCCAGTTTTTTCCCCTAAATCTTTTATAAATTCTGTTACTACTTTTTCGCAAAATAAATAATTAAAAGATGTTCCTTCTACAGTTGGCTCGTCGGCAACTCCAAGGACTAAATGATTTTTCTCATTAAAAACCTGTGCCGTTAAAGGAAGTTTCCCTGTTCCATTAAACCATTCCTTATGTTCCATATAAATTTCATGAATCAAATCAAACATAATATCGAAATTTTTTTCGGTACAATACGCCAACATAGTATCATTACGACTATCTTCAGTGTAAAATTTAACATATGGCTTATAGTTTTTATCGTCGGAATGTTCGGCACATTTTTTAAACAACTCTAAAGAAATATTTGTTGCATTTTCTGGTGTGGTGTTGATATAAATTCGCTTGGTTTCTTCTCCAGGGAGCCCAAACGGCCACAAATAAAGGAAATCGTCAAGCACAGGTTCCTCCATATCTTCTTCTTTTAATACTCCGCCATAGCGCTTACTTTGAAGATGTCCATAATTTCTTCCATGTGGGACTTTTCCCTCTGGTTTATCCATACTATATTTAAAAGGGTAATTAGGAGCACTTGCTTTGGTAAAAAAGAAATCAAAAGCAAGAAATGCTTTTTCGTTAAGCTGATGTTCACCTAATTGTTGATACATTGAAAAAAATTCATTGGTTCCAGCAGTAACTTCTTTATCCTTGTAATATGATATCATGATATCCACCATCTTACTACAAAAAACCGCCAATTGTTTGTGTGTTAAAAGCTTATTTGTTCCGTTTAGGTTTTCTTGTAGAAAATTATATTCAAAATCATAACCATGAATATGATTAGGATCTTTTATACTATATCTGATATAATCTACGATACTTTTTTTGGCTATTTGTTGTTTGTCTTCTCGCGACATTATCCGTTTTATATAGTCCATCAGTATATTATAAACTTTTATAAAACATCTAGCAATATAATTTGGCAGTTAAACGTGTGCTTGTCTATATATACAAGTGGCGTCGCTTCGCTCCGCCAGACAAGCACACGCACTTTTTTCTTTTCCTTGTTTGTTGGTATAAACGAATATTCTTTGTTGTCAAGGTTAAAGTGAATGCCAAATATTTATAAAATATATAATCATCACGGCAACCAATGACAACAGCAGAAGTATCCGTTTAATTGTTTTAACAAGGGCAAAAAAACACCCTAACCAAATTGGTTAGAGTGTTGATTATTCCGCTAGTTTCAAAAGTTAGTGACTATTAAGTGGCTTTTAAATTATTTATCTTCAATCGCCGGGTCACTTACTTTAATTTCTTTAAAGTAACCAATATTGCTATCTTTGCTTGGGTCAAATACCAAATTAAAAATTGCCGCCACAAATTGATAAATTCCGAAAGTAACAAAACCTAAAAACAAATAACTTAACGTACGCGACTTCCACGCACCTTCCGGTTTTAAAGAACTGTGATTGATAACAATACTGCCAATCCAACCCAAGAAAAAGGTTAATAAAAAGCGTGATAATTTTGTTGCATCTACTTCCATAAATATTCCTCCTTTACCATACGTCGCTGACGTCCGTGGGGTTAACCAACGGTGTTACCTTCAACATTGATTCAGTAACTTCGTTCGCCACTTTGGTTGCCGGTACAGGTACCGATGCCACACCATTGATTTTGTTGACATCTTCCGGATTCATAAAGGTGGTTAACGCACCAATAAATTGTAATTTAAAATAAGGTGTCGGGCCGCTACGGTTTTTGGCAATGATAATTTTCGCTTCATAGTCACGGTTATGTTCACCTTGTTCGCTTTGCGTTTCGGTTTTTGGTTTATGAATAAACATGACAATATCCGCGTCTTGTTCAATCGCGCCAGATTCACGTAAATCCGATAACACCGGTTCATCATTTTCATTCTTTTCCGTACGATCAATACGACGATTTAACTGCGACAACAATAAGACCGGGATTTCCAATTCTTTTGCCATCATTTTCATCATACGGCTATTGGCGGCAACTTGCTCTTGACGGCTTTCACGACCATTACCATTCGGTGCCGCCATCAAACCCAAATAGTCAATCATGACCAAATCCAAACCACGTTCGCGTTTCAAACGCATACATTTACGCATAATTTCGGCGGCAGTAATTCCTGCGCTATCATCCAAATAAATATCCGCTTTTTGTAACTTAGCATTAGCATCCCATAGGCGCGTCCACTCTTCCGGAGTTAACTCACCATGTGCAGCACGCGACAAAGAAACCCGCGCCACCGAACAAATCGCGCGGTTAGTCAATTCTGTTTTACTCATTTCCATTGAGAAGACAGCAACTTTGGTTTTTTGCTTTTCGTTCAGTGCTGCATTCAATACAATGTTCATGGCCAAACTACTTTTACCTACACTAGGACGCGCACCAATAATAATTAAACTGCCTTTTTGTAAACCGTTGGTCACACTATCCAACACGGTAAAACCTGTACTGATACCTTTCAAGGCTTTAGGATTGTGTGCCACCAAATCCAAGTTGTTCATGACGGTTGGTAATTCTTTGGATATTTTGGTTAACTCTTGACGTTCTTCTTCCTTGCTGATATCAAAAATTAATTTTTCCGCATATTGCAACGCCGCATGACCGTCTTCAAACGGTTTTTGCTTAGCATCAGGCTGGTTCAATGACTTGGTAATTTGTGCCGCAGCACGATCCAAACTACGCATCATTTCGTCTTTACGCAAAATTGCTACATAATGACGGAAATTAGCCGTTGACGGAATTAAATCCATTAAATTGGTTAAATATTCATTACTACCAACCGTTTCCAATTTACCAGTGGCTTTAAGACGTTCAGATAAAGTTACTAAATCGACCGCCACATTTTTGTTGGCTAAATAGCAAATCGCTTCATAAATTAAACGATTTGCCGGCGCATAAAAATGCGATGGTTTTAAACGTGTAAAAACTTCCAGACAATCATTGTCTAAAAGTACACATGCAATAGCAGATTGCTCAGCTTCCAAGTCATGAATCATTAATTGATTATAGCATGAACGTGGAATGCTTGCAATATCTTTTGAATTATGATAACATTGAATGTTGGATAAATGGGCAATTAGCGACTGCCTGTAACCCGTGCGCTAACCGGGATTGACCACACGGCTGAGAGCGCGTACCACATGGTGTTAGTCGGATTCTGGTGGTGTTGACGTTTGACGGCTTAGTAGTCGGCGAGATTGTGAATCGTGTCAGGTGGGGAACCAAGCAGCACTAAATAGTTTTCACCGAGCTAATTAAGTGACGCCAGACCGAGCCATTAGACCGTTTACCATCTTGTGGGAAACGACCGAACCGTGTTCCAACACCATTAAGCACCGCAATTAGCGGTGTTTTTTATTTTTCCAAACTATCTTTAAATTTTTTACTTGGCTTAAAAATTGGCTTGGTTTTGGGTTTAATTTTAATCGTTTCACCAGTAACCGGATTGCGTCCGGTACGCGCTTTGGTCTTTTTCATTTGGAATTTACCAATATCCAAGACGACTTCATCACCACTCTTCACGCCATCCACAATTTGGTCTTCTAGCCAATTGACCATCTCTTTTGCTGCCTTTTTGCTGGTGCCGAATTCCGCACTGAATTCCATGATTAAATTACTTTTTCGCATATCTTGTTTATTTCCGTTGTACGAATAATTTAATCAACACGGTTCCATTAACCGCTAACGCCACCCCAAAACACAATATATTGGCAATACTGACCGCCATAATGTCTAAGTGTCTCAACGCAAATATTTCAAACAAAATTTTTACCATTCCTCCACCAACCATCGCCCACATAGGTACGCGTTCATGGTCAACGCCCTGCAAAATACTACCACTGACTTGAGTTAGGCCAATTAAAATCACCGCCCAACTTTCAATCCGCAACAATAAAACCGCGGTCGCCAATTCTTCCGGACGATTGGCAAACGCGCGCCGATAAAGTAACGTTAAAATAAATTTGGGCAGCACCGATAAGCCAATTGCCACAATAGTGCTAAAAAGCAAAGTAAACCCCAACGCTAGCCATGCTTTCTTACGCATGGTCGGAATGTCGCCTTGCTTAAATGCCCGCGCCACCATAGGTAACATGACGGTGGCAATTGCAATACCTACGACACTAGGTAAATTGATTAAAGTGTGCACCGCCCCCGTAGAAATACCATAAAGTTCGGTTGCATTGGCAACACCATTACTTTTCAGCGCGTTGACGATATAAAAACTGTCAAACAATTGAACCAACGGAAATGCTAAAGACATAACCATGATGGGCGCAGAAATACTGAAAATCCGGCGAATCACCGACCATGATAACAACGAAGCAATCCCACGCACTGGTCCATTCGGGTTAATAACCGCCAGTGCTTGGCGTTTTCGCACTGCATACACCACCGCCAAAAATCCGGCGGCCACCAGTTCGGAAACTGCCACCGCTAAAATTGCCCCGAAAACCGCCCACAATATACTGTACCGAATCAGCCAAAATGCTAAACCTAAACCCACCGCAACTTTAACCGCTTGTTCAATAATTTGCGATACCGCGGTTGGCACCATGTTATTCAGACCTTGGAAATAACCACGATACGCCGAAATTACGCAAACAAACCACACCGCCGGTGCAATTGCCAAATACAACGGCCAAATTTCGGGTTTACCTTGCCACGCGGCAATCGGGCGAGCCAAAACAAGAAACGCTATCGTAATCACCGCCCCAATCAAGATTAAGGTCACCAGCGCATTCACAAAAATTTGTTTGGTTTGTTGTCGATTATCACGCACCCGCGCAATCATTTTGGATAATGCTACCGGAATACCCGCCGACGAAACAATTAACAACAGTGAATAAAGTGGAAAAACCAATTGATACAACCCAATGCCGTAATTACCAACGATATTGGATAAAGGAATACGAAACAATACGCCAAGCAGCCGACAGATTATGCCGGCTGCTGACAAAATAATTGCACCTTTCACAAGTCCCTTTTTCGCCACACTTTAATATGTGTGAAAAGCTAATTTTTAACGCACTACTTACTTCACAATTTTACCGCGTTGGCGTAAACGTTTACCGTGGTCAAGTTCAATTTTACGAATACGTAAATTTTTGGGTGTAACTTCCAATAATTCGTCTTCGTTAATAAATTCCAATGCTTCTTCCAAAGTAAAAACTAATGGCGGAGTCAAACGCAACGCTTCATCACTACTCTTTGAACGCATATTGGTTAATTCCTTCTTTTTGCAAACGTTAACGGTAATGTCATCACCGGCAGGATTTGAACCAACCACCATACCACCATAAACGGTGACACCGGCCCCAATAAACATGGTACCACGGTTTTGTGCGTTATAAAGACCATAAGCGTTACTTTCACCATCTTCAAACGCAAT
>JAFZUF010000146.1 GCA_017618475.1 Clostridia bacterium | reverse complement strand
TCTGGTTGGGTGCCATGTTTGCCAGTGGCGTTCGTCATTTAGGTCATGAATTAATCAACCAAGACAGGTTTTCCGGCTTTCCAAAACAAATCAACACTACTCAAATAACTAAAGAAGCCGAAGAAGACTTAACGGCGGAACAATATGCCATATTGCAAGACAAAATTAAAGAAATTTATGCAAATCTCGGCATTGAAAACATGCAAGATAAATCTGCCGAAGAACAAAAACGGGCAGCCTACAAAATTTTGCGTCACGTAATCAACACAACCACTTACTTAAATGGTGACAAAACCAACAGCGTAGTTAACGTAAATAATCGCGAAAAAGATTCTATTTACCAAACTATCTGCCAAAACCTAAATATTGACTTCATGAATTCCGAAAGTATGGCGTATAGTTTGCTATTAAGTGAATGTGGCTTAAAAAATAAACTTGTAACCGTTGGAAAAAATTATGGCACCGGTGACCGCAGCAGCAAATCACTAACTATACGTGAAGTCGTTTATATCTACTTCAATGGTCAACAAAACCCACGTGTATGCGACCCAATTTCTACCAAAATTGGTGGCACACATACCAAGGAACATGACGGCGGTGATTTAAGTGGCGTTTTTATGGAGGAAAATAACTATCTTGATTTATTTAAGGGCTACTATGTTATCAATGAACACGAACCAATTACTTTAACCAGTATTGCCCCAACCACCAAAATCGCTGATCAAGGCATGGAACGATAATCAAAAATTACACAAAAAAGCGGGACAAGTTCCCGCTTTTTTTAATAACTAATTAATGAAATTGATTAATTTATTTTTGACGTAAATTGTTTTCTTGATTTCGTCCGGTAATTTGATTTTTTCACGGCACTTCGCCACCACCGCAGCTTCGTCGTCCGCCGTATTAATTACCACGCGACCCACAATCTTCGCATTGACTTGCACCACGATTTCGACCGTGTCTTGGATTAACGCTTTTTCATCCACCGTGGGCCAAGTGGCGTTTTTAATTGCCGGCCATAATTCTTCGGTAATGTGCGGCGCAAACGGATTTAACAAGGTCAAAAGCGTTTCGTATTCATGACGATTAATTGTGCCTTGCTTTTCAATCGCATTCATCAAAATCATGATTTGCGACACCGCGGTATTGTATTTCATCGCTTCCATATCGGCGGTAATTTTTTGAATTGAATAGTTGAATAAATATTTCAGTGCCGGCGAATAGGTCGTGCCGTCCACCACTTTGTCTTGCAACGCCCAAACACGTTGTAATAAGCGGTGACATGCTTTCACGCCGTCGTTACTCCAAACCGCGACTTCTTGGTAATCGCCAATGAACAGCACCCACAAGCGTAACGCATCGGTACCGTATTGATCGGCGACGTCGCGCGGATCCACCGTGTTACCCAAACTTTTACTCATTTTCACGCCGCCTTCACCCAAGATAATTCCTTGCGAAATGCGGGCTTTACAGAATTCGTTTAACGGAAACAAACCTTGGTCGTGCAAAAATTTCGTCCAAAAGCGCGCGTACAACAAGTGGCGGGTGGTATGTTCATTACCGCCGTTATACAACGTAATTGGCAACCACGCTTTCATTTTTTCGGGATCAGCAAAACACTTGTCGTTGTGTGGATCACAATAACGAATAAAGTACCAGCAACTGCCCGCCCAACCTGGCATTGTGTCGGTTTCACGTTTCGCGTCGGCGCCACATTGCGGACATTTCACATTAACCCAATCGGTAATTTTGGCTAACGGACTTTGACCGTCTTTGGTGGCTTCGTAACTTTGGGTTGCGGGTAACAATACCGGCAAATCTTTTTCCGGTACCGGCACCATGCCACAATGCGGACAATGAATAATCGGAATGGGTTCGCCCCAATAACGTTGACGGGCAAACACCCAATCATGCATTTTGAAATTCTTGGTCGCGCGCGCCACACCTTTTTTAATCAACCAGTCGGCAATGTTTTGCTTCGCTTCCGCCACCGTTTGACCAGTAAATTGTGCCGAATTAATTAATTGAGAGTTCGCCGGCACATAGACGTCTTTTTCCAAGGCCTTGCCGTCGATTTTTCCGTCAATCACTTGCACCATGGGAATGTGGTGTTTCAAAGCAAATTCATAATCGCGTTGGTCGTGGGTTGGTACCGCCATGACCGCACCGGTACCATAATTTGCCAATACGAAATCAGCAATGTAAACCGGCACGGCTTGACCATTCACCGGATTAATCGCGGTAATGCCGTCAAGCAAGCAACCGTTTTTGTCCTTGGTCATTTGGCTGCGTTCAAATTCACTCTTACGCGCGGCATCCTGACGATATTTTTCTACCGCGTCCCAATTTTTAATTTGCGACTTTAACGTATCAATTAACGGATGTTCTGGTGCCAAAACCACAAAAGTCACACCAAAAATCGTTTCAATACAGGTCGTGAAAATTTTAATCTGTCCGCCTTGTTGAATGGCGAAATCAACTTCAGTACCGTAGCTGCGACCGACGTAGTTAATTTGGCTGGTTTTAATGTGTGGTAAATAATCGGTTTCCGCTAAGTCGTCAATCAAACGGTCGGCGTATGCGGTCATCTTCATCATCCACTGCGGAATGGTTTTTTGCGTTGTTTCCGCGTGGCATTGGCAACACGTACCGTTTTCCACTTCTTCGTTCGCTAAGATGCCACAATTTGGGCAATAGTTCACATTGGCGGTGCCTTTGTAAGCAATGCCCTTTTTAAAAAATTGCAAGAATTGCCATTGCGTCCACTTGTAATATTCTGGGTCACAAGTCTTGATAAAGCGCGACCAATCGACCGACAAACCAACGCGTTCAATTTGTTCGCGGAAGGTGGCGGTGTTACGTGCCACAACTTGTTGGGGCGGAATGTGTTCACGAATCGCGGTACGTTCGGCTTCCAAACCAAATGCATCAATTCCCATTGGGAACAAAACGTTCTTACCTTGCAAACGCAAACGACGTGCCAACGCATCCAAAGCGGTATAGCTGCGCATATGTCCAATGTGCAACCCTTTACCGCTTGGGTACGGGAACTCAATCAAAATGTAAGCATTTTCCTTACCCGCAACATGGTCTTTGGTTTCAAAGCGTTTGTCTTTGCGCCACGCATCTTGCCATTTTTTTTCTATTGCGCGGAAATCGTATTCCTTCATAAAAAATCCTTATTTGTTTTATTTTTATCTTATTCGGCTGAACCGTCGCCGTCTTCGTCTTCTTCTTGAGGTTCCGCTACCGCGACCGCAACAATCTTCGCATCTTCACCGATACGCATGATGCGGACACCTTGAGTATCACGGCTGATTTTAGAAACATAGCTGGCTTTGGTACGAATCATTGTACCGTTATCACTGATTAACATAATGTCTTGTTCAGCGCGGACTTGTTTCAAGTTGACCAACGGTCCGGTCTTTTCGTTAAAGATACCCGCTTTGATACCTTTACCCGCACGTGATTGCAAACGATAATCGTCAGGGTCGCTGCGTTTACCATAACCGTTTGCGGAAACTGTCAAGATTTCACAGCCCGGTTCAATCAAACTCATATCCACGATACCTTCAGTTTCACGGTCAATGTTCATACTCTTAACACCTGCCGCACCACGTCCCATGGGACGAACGTCTTCTTCACTGAAGCGGATACATTTACCCGAACTTGATGCCATAATAATTTCGTCAGCACCGGTGGTGTGCGCCGCGGCAATTAATTGGTCGCCGTCATTCAAGCCGATCGCAATTTTACCAGTACGCGCAATGCGGGCAAATTCTTCACACTTGGTTTTCTTAATCATGCCGAATTTCGTTGCCAACATAATGTGTCCCATGTCGTAATCTTCCATCGGAATGACCGCCGCCACACTTTCGCCGTTTTCCAACGACAACAAGTTGACAATCGCACGACCTTTGGAACCCTTGGTGGCTTCCGGCACTTCAAATGCTTTAATACGGTAGACTTTACCCAAATTGGTAAAGAACAACAAGTCATTATGGGTGTTCGTCACAAACATGCGTTCCACGAAGTCTTCTTCCTTAGTGGTGTGCGTGTTCGAACCTTTACCACCACGACGTTGCGCCTTGTATTCGGTCAACGGTAAACGTTTTATGTAACCACAGTGGGTCATCGAAACCGCGACGTCTTCTTTTTCAATTAAATCAGCAATGTCGATATCGCCGTAGTCAGTCGTCAATTCGGTCACACGTTCTACCGCGT
>JAFZUF010000145.1 GCA_017618475.1 Clostridia bacterium | reverse complement strand
TTATTATGATGGTCTTTATTTCTGTTTATAGCGTAGTAGATGGTTTTTTCGTGTCTAACTATGCGGGTCAGGCACAATTTAATGCTATTAATTTAATTTTCCCTTTTATTATGATATTGGGTGGTATTGGTTTCATGATTGGTTCAGGTGGAACCGCCTTAATCGGTAAAACATTGGGACAAGGACAACGCGAAAGAGCTAATCAATATTTTTCAATGATAGTAATTTTAACCGTTATTCTTGGTGTAATTTTATCCATGGTAGGTGTAACATGTATCCGTCCAGTCGCTAAATTACTTGGTGCAAAAGGGGAAACTTTAGAGTATTGTGTCACATATGGACGTATTGTTTTGTCATTTAATACATGCTTCATGTTACAAAATGTTTTCCAAGTGGTTTTTCCTTTGGCGGAAAAACAAAAACTGGGTTTATGTTTTACTTTGGCGGGTGGCATTACAAATATAATTTTAGATGCGTTATTTATTGGTGTTTTCCGTTGGGGCATCGTTGGGGCAGCCTGTGCAACCGGTATCAGTCAAACCGTAGCTGGAATATTACCGATATTTTATTTTTTATCTAAACGTAATCACAGTTTATTGCATTTAACCAAAACTAAATTAGAACTTAAACCCATGTTTCAAGTTTGTTGGAATGGTATTTCGGAATTATTCTCCAATATTTCTGGTTCAATTGTCAGCATCGTTTACAATTTGCAATTATTAAAATATGCCGGTGAAAATGGCGTTTCGACTTATGGGGTCTTGATGTATGTTCAATTTATCTTTATTGCGATATTTCTTGGCTATACCATCGGTTCTGCACCGGTTATTAGTTATCATTATGGTGCCGAAAATCATGATGAATTAAAAAACTTGTTGAAAAAAAGTTTAACTTTAAATCTTTTAACTGGAATTATAATGACGATTCTTGCGGGTAGTTTGGCAATACCTTTATCCAAAATTTTTGTTGGCTATAATCCAGGGCTATTAGACATGACCGCACATGCTTTACATATTATCTCAATTAACTTCATTATTATCGGCATAAATATTTTTATTTCTTCGTTTTTTACTGCCTTAAACAACGGGGCACTTTCGGCCGGTATTTCGGTAATGCGCAGTTTGGGATTTAAACTGTTGGCGGCGTTATTGTTACCGTTGTGGTTTAGTGTTGAAGGTATTTGGTGGTCAATAACATTCGCTGAAAGCATGGCACTGATTATATCATTGTCATTCTTGTTACTGAAAAAGAAAAAGTATCATTATTAAATTATTTAATTTTCAATCGCATAGCTAAATCTTGCCATGCTTTCATAACTGTTTTTTCTTTTTTACCTTCTAGCATGATACGAAGTAATGGTTCGGTACCGCTTTTACGAATAACTTTGCGTAAACCTTTTGGTAATACAAAGTTAGTTAAAATTTCATCATAATTGTCAGATAAATCATCAATCTTAACATTACGATTGTATTGGTAGTAAGGGCGATATTTTTTTAAAATTTGTTGTAAACCATTTAAGCCTTTTTCGTGATAGGCATTAGCTACCAAAATAATTGCATCAACAGCATCCGATGTACTGGTATTAGCATCAAAATAATAATGACCACTTTTTTCAGCACCAAAATTAATGTGAGCATCTTGCATGGCGCGAATGACACTTTGTCCGCCAACTTTGCTTTGTACTAATTTGAAGTTATTGCTTAAACCACTATTAACAGTTTCATCGACCACAATGCTAGATAAATTAAGTAGAGTGGCAATTAGTGTTGTAGTTTCTTCGCTGGTTAAGACGTGGTCGTTTAAGTACATCATAAAACGGTCGGCATCGCCATCAACAGCAAAGCCAATTTCTAACTTATGTTCTTGACAATATTGAGTTAAAAATTCGGGGTGGGTTGCACCACAACCTTGGTTAATTTCACCATCATAATTAACAATATTATTAAAACCAAGACTGTGTAATTTGTGACCCAAACCACCATTGGCGCAATCAATCACAATATCTTTAGGTAATAAATCCCATTTGTGATAATTCGCTACCGGTGGTAAATCCAAAGTACTTTGTTCAAAGTGGTTTAAATAAACTTTAAACCCGCAATATTGACACGGGTTGTGCGAAGCGGTAATCATCACGCCTAAGCCGTTTTGTGCCGCCAATTCCGGGGTAGTGGTAACACCTAAGTTGTGAATTGTGCCGGTAAAATTTTTGACAAATTCGTTCATTAATTTATCACTGCCGGTGCGACCATCACGACCAACTGTTACTTCTTGCCAACCGGCAGTCATTATTTGTTCCGCGATTTGCTTGGCAACATGCTCCTTTAGCAATTTATCGGTTAAATCTCGAATGCCTGAAGTGCCAAATTTTAACATATTATTTTTACTCCTTAATTAAATCTTGCAACCAAGTTTTAAATTCGGGATTGGCTTTTAATGTGGTGTATGTCATGGCTTGTGCAAAACCAATCGGATTACCAATGTCGAAACGTTTACCGGTTAATTCAACATGGCGTAGTTTGGGTAACTTGTTAATTGCATCAACTATAAATATTTCACCTTCGCCATCAGTATGTTCACGAATATTATCCAATACTTCGGGAACTAAAACATAAGTACCCAATGAAGCTAAATTGGACGGTGGATTATCTTTTGGTTTCTCTACGATTCCTTTAATTTCGTTACCTTTTTTAGGAATAATAATACCGTAACGATGGGCAACTTCTAAAGGAACTTTGTACGATGATAACACTGTTGTGTGGTATTTGTTATAATCATTAATCAAAATTTTGTATGGATTTTGTTCCAACATTAATTCGTCAGGGAAAATTAACAAGAATGGTTCACGGTTAATAAAATCTTTGGCTATCATTGTAGCAGGACCCGTACCTTCCATTTTTAATTGTTTGCCATAAGAAATTTTTACATCAGGAAATAAATCTTTAAAATGATTAATAATACATTCTTTGTTATCACTAATAACAATGAAAATTTCTTTAATACCGGCTTCAACAACTTGTTCCACAATAATTTGTAGTACCGGTGTTGTTTGGATTGGTAACATTTCTTTAGGTTGTGACTTAGTATAAGGCATCATACGGGTACCTTTACCAGCACAAAGAATGACGGCCTTACGAATATTTTGTTTTTTGTTTTTCATATTTTGTTCCTTTGTTATTTTATCCTTTTAAAAAAGACGTATTACCATTCTATCACACTAGATGAAAAAAGCACAAACGAATTAATCAAGATTTAATTGGGGCGGTTTATTTCATA
>JAFZUF010000144.1 GCA_017618475.1 Clostridia bacterium | reverse complement strand
TCATTTTGGCGGAAATAATATTACTTTCACCAATGAAATCTGCGGTGTAAGCATTTTGTGGTTCATCATAGATTTTTTTCGGTGTACCCACTTGTTGAATTTCACCATCACGCATAACAACAATCGTGTCACTCATGGTCATGGCTTCTTCTTGGTCGTGGGTAACATAAATAAAGGTAATACCCAATTCTTTGTGTAAACGACGCAATTCAATTTGCATTTCTTTACGCATCTTTAAGTCCAAAGCCGACAATGGTTCGTCCAAAAGTAAAACTTTTGGTTCATTAACAATCGCACGTGCAATTGCAATACGTTGTTGTTGACCACCGGACAAACTATCGATATCACGGTGACCGTAGTCTTCCAAGTCAACCATTTTCAATGCACGGTTAACTTTGTCCGTGATTTCTTGTTTGGACAATAAACGATAACCATTTTTTGCATTTGCATCGGGAACGGTTTTCATTTTTAAACCATACGCAATGTTGTTAAACACATTTAAATGAGGAAACAATGCGTATTTTTGGAACACGGTGTTAATGTTACGTTTGTACGGTGGAATGTTGGTAACGTCCACTCCCTCTAAGTAAATTGTGCCTTCGGTTGGCTTTTCAAAGCCTGCGATCATGCGCAATAATGTGGTTTTACCGCAACCTGACGGCCCCAAAATGGTGACGAAGTCGCCCTTCTTGATCGACAATGAAACATCGTCTACGACCTTTTCTTTATCGTAGATTTTTACGATGTTTTTTAATTCGATAATTTTTTCTCCTGTGAATTTTGCCACTGCATAAAACCCTACCTTTTGTATTAAAATTTTTTGCTGAATAGCAAATAAAAATTGAATTATTATGCAATCAATGAAAGCAAATGTCAATAATAAATTTTAATGAGCCGAATCGCTTATTTAACCGATATTTTTGCGCGCAGTTTTTTTATGTTTATCGTGCTGGATTTACTGTTGCGTAATCTGCCGATTGCATTATTAATTACGGTTGGTTTTAATATCATTTATGAATTAACGGTCAGACGTAAGTATTGGCAAGCATGGAAAAACACCCCAAAAAAAACACGTCGCAGTTGGCGACAAGTTGTGCGCGACTTGTGGCAACGTGCCTTTTCACGGGAACGTACCAAAGGGTTGGTTTTTGTCGGGGTGGTCTTACTTGCCATGAGTTATTTTGTACGATTGAATGTTTATTATTTGGTGGTCGCTTGTTTGGTATTTACCATGGCAGCGATTAGTCGTTTTGCACCGCCGGTAAAATCTGCTACAATACCGCATGAACCGTCGCGTGACGCAACAAGTAGCGAAGCAAATTGCCCACCAACTGCAACAAAGTAATGGTGGGATTGTTTATTTGCACGGTGACATGGGTGCGGGGAAAACCACGTTGGTCAGTGCGATTGTCAAAATCTTGTGTCCTGGTGCGATACCCAGCAGCCCAACTTTTACCATAATTAATCAATACGCGGAAAACATTTATCATGCCGATTTGTACCGATTGTGGGAAAATGTGGAAACTAAAAATCCCGAGTTAGTCAATCAAATTATGGAAAGTACGGGGCTAGCCGATTTGTGTGTGGACGGTAATTATGTCTTTATTGAATGGCCGGAAGACTTGAAATTTGGTGCGGCACGTAATATAATGAATGTAACCATTCAAGTAAAGGAGAACGGCGATCGTGAATTTATTATTGCTTGACAGTACCAAGACCCAATTAATCGTGGCATTGGCGGTGGACGGCAAAATTACCGTGACCAAAACTTGCGATGAACAACGCCAACATGATAAAAATATTAATCTTTTAATTAATGAGTTAGGTGTTGACAAGTTTGACGCGGTGGCTGTGGTAACCGGTCCCGGTTCTTGGACGGGCATTCGGGTAGGTTTGGCGGTGGCCAAAGCTTTTGCCTATGCGCAGTCAATTCCATTAATTGAATTACGCGATGAAATTAATGTCGATGAAGCAATGCGTAAATTTCAAGCAGGAGCAACCGTTTCACCGTTTGCGATTCAGCCGTTTTATAATGGCGAATTTATTGTCAAAACAAAAGCAACAAAGGAGTAAATAATATGGCGATTAATGGTGATGATATTAATATCAGTAAAAGACCAGATATGATCGTAAATTTAACGAATGATGATAATTATAAATTTACAAAACGAATTGAGGAAGCGTATATCGCTGATGGTAAAGAAGAAAATGGACTAGTAAATGAAATGGATAATGAATGGGTAGACGAGGAATGGTTGGATAGTTATTCTGACTTGGGAGAAAGTGTAATTATTAACAATCCAAAAGCAGGAAAATTACGTAAATCAGGAATAGGTCATAAATCTTATATAAAACTAGAAACAGAACAAAATGGTCGTGAAAAATAATTTTTGTTGCGTGATACAACACAAATAAAGTCACTTTCGTATATATAGGAAGATGACAACCATTTTGTTTTTGCATGGTTGGGGCGGTAACGCGGATAGTTTTGCACCAATCAGTAATTATTTTGCGCGGACATGTGACGAACAGGGGAAACCATATCAAGTCTTGGCGCCAACTTTACCGTGTCCGCCAAGTGCGGTTTATAATTTGGAAGATTATGCCGATGACGTCGACAAGTATTTACAAGACCACCAAGTGGCGCGGTGCGTAGTGGTGGCGCATTCGTTTGGCGCGCGGTTGGTGGCGGTCTTGAATGCACGACACCCAAAATTATTTACCAAAATTGTGATTACCGGTGGGGCGGGATTGCGGTCGCGCAGTTTTTGGATGTGGTTAAAAATTCGTTGGTATAAGTTGTGGCGACAGTTAGGTTGGCGGGGTACCGGCGGTAGTGCGGATTATCGGTGCTTAGATGCTAATGGCAAACGCACTTTCCAAAACATTGTGAACCGCGATTTAATGGCGGAATTTAGACAAATTTCCGCGCCGGTATTGTTAATTTGGGGTGCGCGCGACCGAGCGACACCAATAATCTTGTGCCGCCGCTTGGGACGATTAATTCCACATGCTCAAAGCATTATTTATAAAAAAGCGGGACATTTTGCTTATTTGGATTGTGCGGCGCGATTTATTAGTGATGTGAATTGTTTTTTACGAGGGGTAAAATCATGATGCATAAACCACCATTAAACGAACTCTTATATAAGATGCAAATTGCAGGCTACCAAAATTGTGACTATTGGGGATTGGTTGGTAAGGTTACCCAAGGGACGGTGAAACTGACGGCACGGGTGAAACGGTTGC
>JAFZUF010000143.1 GCA_017618475.1 Clostridia bacterium | reverse complement strand
CGTTTTCTGGCAATGCAATTTTATGTTCTACTTTTAATTGAATGTTATCGATTGTCACTAATTCTTTTTCTACTAAATTTTCGGTTAAAACTTCCATAATTTTCCCCCTATAACCCAATTATATTTGGTCAATAAATGAAGTATGCGTAAAAAGACTCAATCAATCGAAGTCATTAAAGCCAAAATTCATGCTATGTTGGGCAAAGACATTAACATGTCCGTTTGTCGCGGTCGTAAGCGGGTTTCCAAATATGCCGGCACGATTGAAAACACTTTTCCCAGTGTCTTCATCGTGCGTTTAAAAAGCAAAGAAAAAGACACGGAACACATTCCATGCCTTTCTTATTCTTATAATGACGTACTCTGTGGTGAAGTCCGAATTGACGAAGTTAGTTAAATTAATTCGACAATGGCGGTCATCGCATCGTCACCTTTGCGAATACCGGTTTTCAAAACGCGTGTGTAACCACCTGCGCTTCCAACCTCTTTAATACGTTTAGCATATTTTGGTGCCAATTCATTAAAGATTTTTTCAATAATTGGGTGGTTAATGTGTTGTGTACGTTTTTCAAAACTCTTTTTACTTTCATCTTTACTGCGAATTTCTTGATAGTCATAAAGCGCAGCCATCAACTCACGACGAGCAACCAATTTCTTTGGACCATCAATTAATACTTTACGTTTGCTCTTTACACCTTTTTTATCGGTAAATTCTTTTTCCGTCGCGACAGTATCCGTATAGGTGTTAATCGCTAAAGTCAAATATTTTTCAGCCAACGCCGCGGTAGCTTTAGCACGTGCATAGGTTGTTGCAACACGGCCAGTCCAAAACAACATTGAAACTTGGTTACGCAAAATCGCCATGTGCTGTGAAGTTTCACGTCCTAATTTTGCTGGTTTCATTAAAAGTTCCCCTCCTCTTCTGATCTTAATGACAAGCCAAGACTTGCCAATTTAGAAATAATTTCATCAAGACTCTTGGAACCCAAGTTACGAACACGCAACATATCTTCTTTCGATTTACTGGTTAAATCGCGGATTGTTTTAATGTTCGCACGATTCAAGCAGTTCGCGCTACGCGGCGAAAGTTCCATATCTTCAATACTGGTTTCAAAAATCTTTTCAACGGTTTCTTCTTTGCTTTCCACAAAAGTATTGTGTCCGGCCATACCTTCAACCATATTAATTAACAAAGTCAAATGGTCTTGAATCAATTTTGCCGCCAAAGCAACAACTTCCTTTGCTTCAACACTGCCATTGGTGGTCAATTCAACGGTTAATTTATCATAGTTCATATCGCCACCAACACGGCTTGGTTCAACAAAATAATTGCATTTAACAACTGGACTATACAAACTATCAACCGCGATATAACCGATACTGTCATGAGCACCTTTTTGGTCTTTCGCGACCACATAACCACGACCACGAGCAACTGACAATTCCATTTTGAATTCAACGTTACTATCCAAAGTTGCGATAACTAAATCCGGATTGCAAATTTCAACCAAACTGTCATGTTCAATGTCTTTCGCATAAATCGGGCCAGCTGTTTTTTTATTGATACGCATGGTGGTTGTGTAGTTCAAATCGTCAGTTAATGCTTTCAAAATCAAGCTCTTAACATTCAAAACGATATCGGTTACATCTTCAACCACACCTTTAACTGTCGAAAACTCGTTATTGACACCGTTAATGCGAATCGCCGTAACCGCAGTACCAGGCAAATTTCCTAAAGTAACACGGCGAATCATATTACCTAATGT
>JAFZUF010000142.1 GCA_017618475.1 Clostridia bacterium | reverse complement strand
TACCATTTATGGTTAAAAGCCAAGGTGCCATACGGCGTTGTGATTGATAATCTTGTTCAAGATGCTATTGCACGACAACGAGTCCAAAAGCACTTAATTACGCGTTTTAACAGCGATATTTTGACCAAAAATCGCCAATTAGTGGTTGAAATTTAAACCCCCATATGATACAATTTCAATTGTATTATGAACAAATATGATAACACAATTTTATTAAATAAAACGCCGGCGTCGTTTATGGAAAACGCCTTTTTGGACGGCAGTATTTTAGGTAATGGCCGTGTTGGTGTCGCTATTTTAGGTGCGATTTCTAACGAACAGATTTTAATTAACCACAGTGCTTTGGTTCACCATGGTAAAAATGGCGTTTTGCAAGATGTCAGTGATGATTTCGTAACACTGCGTAAAAAGTTTAACGACGGTAAAATGTTGGAAGCCGAACAAGTTTTGGAGAAATCTTTTGTTAAGAAAAATTGTCATTTAGCACCGGCACAACCTAAGCCAATGGTGAAAGTTAAATTAGATTTTTACAATACTGGCGTGATTACTAATTATGAACGTATTACCGATATGAAAAATGGGGAATTGGCGGTTAGTTTTGTGGCTGATGAAAAAGAACAATCCGTGCGCCGTTTATCAATCGCCAAATCAACCGATATTATTGCTTACCATGCTGCCAAAAATAACGGTAAAATTCGCGTAACAATCCAATTACAACCTTGCGATGCGACAAGTAAATTTAACCAAGTTAAATATGAAAACGGTTATTTTTATTTCAGTTCACGCAGTGAAAATGGTCGTGATTTTGGTTTAGTCATGCGCTTAATCGTGGCTGGCGGTACGGTCAATGTGGTGGGTAATGCGGTAACGTTAAAAGATGTTAATGAATTAACAATCTTGGCAAAACCATTTGTTAATGCCGATGCCAGCAGTGAATTTAATAAAATTAAAATGGAATTATCTTTACTTAAGGATAATTACAATAAATTGGAGACACGTAATGCGGTTCCGTTTAAGCAAGCCTTTGAAGAAACTAATTTAACCCTGAATACGGTCAAATCCGCGGCTGATTTTAAAGAATTAATTGACAAAACTAATAACAATGAATTAACGCCCGAATTGATGGAACGTATTTGGAATTTTGCTAAATATTTGTCTTTGTGCTTGGATGGGGCATTGTTGACACCGGCCGGCTTATGGTGTGCCGATAATGATTGCTATAATGGGGTTGCTGGTTTGGATGGTGCCGCGCAATTGTTATATTCGGGTGTGACTAAGACATTTAATCCGGAAGCTATGTTGAAATTGTTAGATTTTTACCTGAGCTATGAATCTGATTTGAAAAAGAACGCAGCGCGTGTATATGGTATGCGTGGTTATTTTGTACCACGGGTAACTGCGATGGATTCGGCAACTTTTGGTGCTGTAGATTCGGCAACCTTGCACTTTATTGCTTCATCAGCTTTGGCGGCAAATTTGTTCTATGAATATTATTTGGCGACAGGTGATGAAAAGAATTTACGCAGTAAAGTTTTCCCATTTATGCGTAGCGTTTTTGATTTCTATTCGGATTTCTTAAAATTGGATGCGTCAGGTAAATATGTAACAATTCCCAGTTACAGTCCAAATGCTACACCGGGTAACTTGGTGGCGGGTCGTCCATTAGTAAATTTTGCTTTGGCATCTTCGTCAACGATTGACTTTTTAGCTTTGCAAACATTGTTAAATAATTTAATTGCGGCGGCAAAAATTCTTAACACTGCGAAAGATGACGTTGCCGTTTGGCAAGATATGTTAAATAAAATTCCAACTTTCAACGTCAACGGTGATGGTTGTTTGAAAGAGTATACCAATTCGGTCTTTGTCGATAAAGTTGAAAATGCAGGCGTGATGCACGGTTATGGTTTGTATCCGTTAAAGAACTTCATGGTTAATGACCCACGTATTACTTATCGTCCAGCGGTCATTCAAGGTGCTACACCCGAAGCAGAAATTACGGCTTCGGTTGCCAGTGCTAATGCTGTGAAAGTGCGTGTACGTAATGCGGCTTCTTATCAACCAACTCGTAATTTGGTGATGGCTGCTTGTCAATTAGCTTATGCCGGTGATGTCAGTGAAGTTAAGAATTTGTTGGTTAAAATTGTCAACAGCTCTGCAACACCGTCCGGTTTATTCTTATCTAACGATTGGCGCGGTTCAGGTATGACCACCAATGATAAGCCGAATTTGGATATTGCAGTTTCAATGGGTGTTGGTACCGCTATCACCGATTGTTTGGTACAAAGTGCGCCAACAGTTTTGAAAGTGATGCCAATTTTAATTGACCCATTAATGGTTGGTAGTGTTAAAAATTTGGCGACGGATTTTGCAGCCAAGGTTTCAATGGATTGGGATGCTAACAAAGGTAAAATTAGTTTGAAAATTATGCCAACGAAAAATGCAACGGTTAAAATTATCTTTAATAATGCGTTCCATAAATTACGTAATAAAGAAATTTCTTGGAATAAACAATTAAATGGTCTTGACGAAGTCAAATTAACCGCGGGTAAAGTTTGGTCAATAGATTTAGGTTAAATCACATATAAATAATACATGCGAACAATTGTATTAACCGGTGGCGGTACGGCGGGACATGTTTTACCGCAGATGGCTTTGTTGCCATATTTAAGACCAATTTATGATCAAATTGTTTATATTGGTGGGGTTGGTGTTGAAAAATCGATAGTTACGCAAAATGGCTTGCCATATCGTGAAATTACAACTGTAAAATTACGGCGTACATTGACATTAAAAAATTTATTAATCCCTTTTAAACTTTGGAAAGGCATTCGTGAGGCTAAAAAAATTTTGCGTGAAATTAAACCTGATGTTGTTTTTTCCAAAGGTAGTTTTGTGGCGTTACCGGTTGTGATGGCGGCATCAAGTTTGGGAATTAAAGTTGTTGCCCATGAAAGCGACATGTCGTTGGGACTTGCCAACCGTTTGACTGCGAAAAAATGTCAAACGCTATGTACGACTTTTCCGTTGGATAAATCTAAATATCCGAATATGGTGCAGACTGGCGCAATTATTCGCCAAAGCATTTATCAGGGTGATCCTAAGCAAATTAAATTGCCCGCCAACGGTAAACCAAATTTGTTGGTGATTGGCGGAAGTTTAGGCGCAGCGGCGATTAACCAAGTTATTTGGGCGTCGTTAACTGATTTGTGCCAACGATGGAATGTGTTACACGTGACCGGAAAAGGAAAATCTAAT
>JAFZUF010000141.1 GCA_017618475.1 Clostridia bacterium | reverse complement strand
TATTATAACCCATATTTTACCCAATTTTGTAATGGCACAACGGCAACGTGTGAAGGATTGTCGCAGTGGGGAACGGTAACTTTAGCCAATCAAGGTTTATCGCCGTTGGAAATCTTAAGGTACTATTATCTAGATGATTTGGTTGTGGATAATGCACCTACTGGCTCATTGCAAAGTACTTATCCGGGTACATCATTGCGCGTTGGTTCAAGTGGTGATGGTGTTGCCCGAATGCAAACATTTTTGAACCGTATTCGGCTGAATTATCCGTTGATACCGGTAATTAAACCGGTGGATGGAATTTTTGGTAGTCAAACGGAACAAGCCGTGAAAGTTTTCCAAAATACCTTTAATTTGACGGCAGATGGTGTGGTAGGAAAGGCGACTTGGAACAAAATTTCGCAAATATACACGGCGGTTACCGGTTTAGCGCGTTTGGATGGTGAAGGCGAATATCTTGGCGTGGACTATACACCGCCAACCAGTGTGATTCGTCAAGGTGATCGTGGTGGCGACGTTGTTCAACTGCAGTTCTTGATTGATTATATTGCGCAATTTTATCCCAGTATTTCTACGGTTTCGCAAGATGGATTATTTGGTAGTTATACTGCTAATGCCGTCCGCGGTTTTCAGCGAACGTTTGGTTTGACTGCAGATGGAATTGTGGGGCCGGCAACATGGCGTAAGTTGTACGAAGTGTATCATTCCTTGCAAGATGAAGAATCGTTAGCAAGTGGACCGGGTACTTCAATTCCATGGCCGGGGGTTTATTTACGTCAGGGCAATACGGGAAATAATGTGATTACCTTGCAAAGATTGTTAAATACCGCCCGCAGTGCCTATCCGCAAATTCCCAATTTGACAGTTGATGGCTCATTTGGCCCGCGAACAAACAGTGCGGTGCGCTTATTCCAAAGTGCGACTGGTTTGACCGTAGATGGGATTGTCGGACCGGCAACTTGGAATACTTTGGCAGACTTATCTGCGTAGTTTGACAGTTTTTCGAAAAATTGTTATCATGTAGAATGAAAAATATCTATTACATTGGATACCGTCAAGGTGATGCTGAAGCTAGTTTTTTTAACCAAACAATGGATGGCTACTTCGCGGGTAGTATTACCGAATTGGGTAATAATAAGCGTGGCAACATTGCGCATAATGCAACCACTCGTATTCAATTAAGTCAAAACGTTGAGTTTGACGAACGTAATGCAAAAATCATGCGTGAATTTATTAACGAAAAATGTCGTGAAATCGTGGCAAAAGTTCCAGATGCTTATTTTTATCCGTATTCGCCGGTATACGCCAGTTATGTTCCGCCGGAATTACAAGACCGAATTTTGTGTTGTAATGATCCTCATGTTTTTGAAGTTTTAGATAGTAAATTTCAATTCCGAAAAATTTTTGAAGATATTTTACCGTTTGCGCCATATGAGTATGTTGTTGGTTCAGAAATTATTAAACGCTTAAAGGATGGTACTTATCCGGAACAAAAAGAGGTTGTCATCCAGCGCGACTATGGTTCTGGTGGTTTTGGGACATTGGTGATTAACAAAAAATATTTCGCTAATGAAGCCTTTAAAACACGTTCGATTAAAGAGATTTATCCGCGCGAAACTTATTTGGTCAGCGATTATATTGAATCTTTGTGTTCAACCAGTTTGCACTTGTTGGTTTCCAATAACGAAGTGCATATTATGCCGTCGGTGGTACACCGTTATACGGAACATCATAAATTGGACTATGTGGAATTTAAGGCCTTTACTAAATTACCAAAAGAGATGTTGAAACAAGCCTATGATTGCGGGCGTAAGTTCGGTGAGTTTGTGCGTACCAGTAAGAAATACCGCATGCGCGGTTGGGTGCATATTGACTTGTTGTTCGGAAAAGATGGTAAGGTTTACGCCATGGAAGCTAATCCGCGTTTTGGTGGGGAGATTGGTTTGGAAAACCGTGTATTCCGTTCGGCGGGTTTGGAATCTGTGTTTGAATATAATTATCGGGCTTTTTACGATGAAAAAACCGATTTTGGGGCAGGGTTAAAGAAAATTAAACCGTTGGGAATTTATCGACACGCCGTAGTTGAACGTAATGCTGATGGTGAATTGGTAAGTGTGGAAGCTGATAATGTTAATCGTGAAGGCTTTGATATGACCTTAATTCGTGAAGAAGACGGCATGTATACGCACTCGGTTTATGAATTACAAACCGAAGATTAATGTGTTATAAAACTGTTACGCTTTTGGCCAAATTGCGTGGTTTGTCGGGGTTGTGCCCAAGTGCGAGGGCTAAATCCAAAGCAAAGATTTGTGCCGGAATAATTTGGGCAATGAATGACAGTGAATTGTTATCGTTGCATGGTGGTATTGTGATGACTTTGCCACCGCGGGCTTGAATTTCGGCAACCGCATTTGAATTGTACCCAAAAACGATTGCTAAAGTGTTATTGTTGACCATGGATAAAGGACCGTGCTTTAATTCGTTGGCGGGGTAGCCTTCGCAATGAAGATAGGTTACTTCTTTAATTTTTAGC
>JAFZUF010000140.1 GCA_017618475.1 Clostridia bacterium | reverse complement strand
GTTTTGAAGAAATACGGTGTTTGCCGTGTTTGTTTCAGAAAAATGGTTGCAAACGGTGAGATTCCGGGCTTTAAAAAGGCAAGTTGGTAAAAAGGAAAAGGAGAAAAAAAGATGGCAAATGTAGTTACAACTGACCCAATCGCTGATATGTTGACACGTATTCGTAACGCAATTCGCGCTCGTCACGAAAATGTTTTAGTACCTTATTCAAACATTAAAGCGGAAATCGCGAAAGTGTTGAAACAAGAAGGTTACATTGAAGACGTGAAAAACGCAACGGTCGATGGTAAAAAAATGTTGAAAATTACTTTCAAACTCGAAAACGGAGAACAAAAAGTAATTCAAGGCTTGCGTCGTATTTCGACACCTGGTTTACGTGTTTATGCTGGTGTTGATGAATTGCCACGTGTATTGTCGGGATTGGGCATTGCTTTAATTTCGACTTCCAAAGGCATTATGACCGATAAACAAGCAAGAGAAAAGAACTTGGGCGGGGAAGTACTCGCTTGGGTATGGTAAGGAGGGACAAATGAGTCGAGTTGGTAAAACGATCATTAAAATTCCTGCGGGTGTGCAAGTCACTTATGCGGATCGTATTGTTACCGTTACCAAAGGTAATAATACTTTAACGCGTGAAATTCGCACTCCAATTGAAGTCGAAATTCAAAATGATGAAATCAAGGTTACTCGTGGTAACGATTTTAATTTAAGTCGTTCTATGCACGGTTTGTATAACCGCTTAATCCAAAATATGATTAAAGGTGTGACCGAAGGTTTCTCTAAATATTTAATCTTGAATGGGGTTGGTTATAAAGCGACCTTAAAAGGTGAAGATTTAGTTTTGAACTTGGGGTACTCACATCCAATCGAAGTTAAATGTGAACCAGGAATTAAATTCAAAATTTTGACGCCTGCCGAAATTAATGAATTGAATTTAGGCAAGGAAGGTATCGGTGCAGTTGTTTCCGTTAGTGGTATCGATAAAGAAAAAGTCGGTTTGGTGGCTGGCAATATCCGTGATTTACGCCCGGTTGAACCATATCATATGTATGGTATCCGTTATCGTGGTGAACGTGTACGTCGTAAAGAAAGTAAATCCGGCGCCAAGGGTGCGAAATAAGGAGTAAACAATGATTAAGAAAGAAAATAAAAACTTAGCAAGAAAACAACGTGCGAAACGACAAAGTGATATTATTGGAACCGCTACTTGTCCACGTTTGTGTGTTTATCGTAGTTTGTTGCATATTTATGCGCAATTAATTGATGATGCGAAAGGTGTGACAGTCGTTGCCGTTAACACTAATATGCCGGCAATCAAAGCTTTGATTAAAGGCAAAACCAAACGCGAAGCTGCAACAATTGTTGGTGAAGAATTGGCGAAAGCTGCTTTAGCGAAAAAAATCAAAGCGGTTGTTTTCGATCGTAATGGTTATGTTTATACTGGTCGTGTCGCGGCTGTGGCTGAAGGTGCACGTAAAGGAGGTTTGAAATTCTAATGGAAGAACAAGTAAAGAAAGAAGCAGTAAGTGCGGATACTTTATTAGCAACGTCGGGTAAAGAATTGCGTGCCAATGCGCGTGATACCAGCAAGAAAGCAATGTATTCAAATGCTGCGCCACGTAAACCACGCCAAAAATCTGAAGACGAAGAAAATGGTTTGTCTTCTAAATTGATTGGCGTTAACCGTATTACTAAAGTTGTTGCTGGTGGACGTACTTTGCGTTTCAACGCGGTCGTTGTCATGGGCAACAAAAAAGGTATGGTTGCGGTTGGTTCGGGTAAAGCTCGCGAAGTTGCCGAAGCAATTAAGAAAGCGGAAAGCGATGCTAAAAAGAATTTCAAAAATGTGCCAATCAGCAATGCGACGATTCCGCATCGTATGATTGGTAAGTTCGGTACCACCCGCGTATTATTATTGCCGGCAAAAGGTGGTTCTGGTATAATTGCTGGTGGTGCGGTTAAGGCGGTCTTGGAATTGGCTGGTTATGAAGACGTTACCGCTAAATGTTATGGTTCGACCAACGCGATGAACGTTGTTAAAGCAACCATGACGGCCATTACTAAAATGCGTACCCGTGAAGAAGTGGCACGCTTACGCGGTAAATC
>JAFZUF010000139.1 GCA_017618475.1 Clostridia bacterium | reverse complement strand
TTATGGTAGACGAAGAATTGGGTTGGCATTGTCCGACCCAACTTTGTTAATCGCCAGCCCGTTGGTAATTATTGAAAACCGTGGTCTTAAAAAAACATTAACGCAAATTATGGACATTATTCAAAAAAATGATGTAGGGCAGATTGTAGTTGGTTTGCCTTTGCATGCGAATGGTGATGAAAGTGAAATGTCGCAAGAGGCACGTCGCTTTGGTTTGGCATTTGTTACACTGGGTTTTCCTGTTGAATTTGTTGATGAAAGATATACGTCGTTTGAGGCTGAATCAATCATTGGTAAAGATTCTCAAAGTAAAAATTTAATTGACAAAGTAGCCGCTTCAATTATACTTCAAATATATCTCGATGAAAGGAGAAAAGCATTAAATGAAAGCAAAAATCACTAATACTTGTATTTGTTGTGGAACTTGTGCCGGAATTTGCCCAGTTGGTGCAATTTCAATGGCGGCTAGTGGCAATAAATACGAAGTTGACCCTAAAAAGTGTATTGCTTGTGGTGCTTGCATTAATGCATGCCCAGTGGAAGCAATTATCGAAGATCACTCTGATGAAAAAGGTGGCAAATAATGGTTTACGAAAGTATTGTTGAAAAATTATTTGACGAAAATAACGATGATATTCTCGAATTACAAGTAATTGACGGTAAACCAGTTAAGTTTGAACAAATTGCCGTGATTGCTTATGAGGGATCGTATTATGCTATTTTACATCCCATTGATTTAAAGGATGAAGAAGTGGTGATTTTCCGCTTATTAGATGAAGATGAAGATGCTTTGGACTTAGTCGTTGATGAAGAATTATCAAAAAAAATATTGGAGGTATACGCAGAAGATGTCAGCGAAAACGATTAACAAGAATGTCATTTGGCATTCAATGAACCCAAATCGGGTTACACCAGATGAATTTGTGGCAGTAATTGAAATTCCCAAGGGTTGCAAAAAAAAATATGAATTGGATAAAGAAACCGGTTTAATTATTTTGGACCGTGTATTACGTACAGCAACACATTATCCATGTTCTTATGGTTTAATTCCACTAACTTTATCAGAAGATCATGACCCATTGGATGTAATGGTGATTTGTTCGGAAACCTTAGATCCGAATACTTTGGTAAAGTGCCGTCCGGTCGGATTGATTGAAATGATTGATAAAGGCGAGAGGGATGAAAAAATTATTGCGGTAGCAGTTGATGATCCATATGTAAATCAATATCAAGATATTCATGATGTACCAAAAGTTTTGGTGGACGAAATTGAACATTTCTTGAAAGTATATAAAAACACGACTGATAAGGTTGAGGTTTTTGCACCAAAAGATAAAGTTGCGGCAAAGAAAGTCATTCAAGATGCGATTGACATGTATCATCGCGACGTGTTATAATTTTCAATCATTAAAATTTCACTTTGGTTGTGAGTATTTACTTGTTGCGGCAAAGACCGTTTAGCGAATATGTTGACCAACCGAAGGCAGACAAACAAGGAGGAAAATAAAATGTCAGTAATTTCAATGAAACAACTTTTAGAATCGGGAACACACTTCGGTCACCAAGTGAGCAAGT
>JAFZUF010000138.1 GCA_017618475.1 Clostridia bacterium | reverse complement strand
GTTGTGTTTGCATCATGGTTGGGGACGTACATTGAAAGATGCGTATAACCGCTATAATTCTTTGATTGGAAAAGATGTTGACTACATTTGGGGCTTTGACGCGCAAGGTATGTGGGTTGAAGTTGAAGTCGAAAAGTTGTTGGGCTTGAATAATAAAAAAGAGATTGCACAGTATGGTGTTGATAAATTTACCGAGAAATGTATTGAACGCGTTAATTTCTTTAAGAACCACCAAACCGAACAAAGTAAATTATTCGAACAGTTGGGTGATTGGGAACACAGTTACATTACCAATTCCGATAAAAACATTACCTCGATTTGGCATTTCTTAAAAGTCTGTAACGACAAAAAAATGCTGAAGCAAAGTTATAAAACCATGCCATGGTGTCCACGTTGTGGTACCAGCTTAAGTGAACACGAAATGAGCGGTAGTTACAAGAAGCGTACGCATAAAGCCGTTTACGTGAAGGCTAAGTTAGTTGGACGGGATGAACGTGTGTTGGTTTGGACGACAACACCATGGACTTTAGCAGCTAACGTAGCGATTGCCGTAAATCCGGAATTCACCTATTGCAAATGCCAAGTGAAGAGTGATAAGGATTTAATTATTGTTTGTGAAAAACGTGTTAAGGCCTTACGTGATGATTTGGTAAAAGTTGTTGAGAAGGTTAAAGGTGCGGATTTGGTTGGATTGGTATATGAACCATTCTTGTCATTGGAAAAACAAAAGTTCGAACACAAAATTGTACCATGGGACCAAGTTGATGAAATCGACGGTTCTGGTGCTGTTCATATTGCGCCCGGATGTGGTGCGGAAGACTTTGCGTTGGGAACTAAATTAGGTTTACAACCAATAATTCCGGTTGGTGAAAATGGTGTTTTCTACGATGACTTTGAATGGTTAGCTGGCTTATCGACAATAGAGTGCGAAAAGGCGGTTTTTGAACATTTAACCCAAAATCAAACTTTGTATTATCATCACGATTACACGCACAATTATCCATTTTGTTGGCGTTGCAAAACCGATGTCATTTTCCGTTTGGTTGCCGGCTATGACATTGCGACCGATGGTATCCGTAAAGATTTGTTAAAAGCCGCTGAAACTGTTAATTGGACTCCGGACTTTATGGGTAAATCTATGCGTCAATGGTTGACCGACATGGGTGATTGGAATATCAGTCGTCGTCGTTTCTATGGCTTACCTTTGCCATTTTATCCGTGTGAAAAGTGCGGACATTTGAACGTGATTGGCAGTTTGGAAGAATTGCGCGCACGGGCGATTGACCCCGCTAAGGTTGACGCGTTACCGCATTTGCATCGCCCCTATATTGATGAAGTACAAATCACTTGTGAAAAATGTCATGAACCGGTATCACGTGTCAGTGAAGTCGGCGATTGTTGGTTAGATGCTGGGATTGCGCCGTTCTCAACCAAACCTAAAGGACAATTTAAGGCCGATATGGTTTTGGAAATGAAAGAACAAATTCGTTTGTGGTTCTATTCGCAATTGTTCATGTCGGTAGTTTTAACCGGGGAAGCACCTTACAAAAACGTAGTTGGACATTCAACTATCGTGGATGAAGATGGTAAGAAATTTTCTAAAACTGGTCCGCGTAAAGTTTATATTGAAGATGTTGTTAAGCAATATGGTGCCGATGTTTTACGTTACGCTTTTGCCAGTGCAAATCCAACTTTGGATATGCGTTTTGGTGACACTATTGCGGAAGATGCTAAACGCCGTTTATTGGCAATTTGGAATGCTTACGTGTTTTATACAACATACGCAATGGTTGATAAACCCGATGTTAAAAATTATCAGCCCGAAAACTTGGCACCAATTGATTTGTGGTTGGTACAATTAACTAACCAATATATTC
>JAFZUF010000137.1 GCA_017618475.1 Clostridia bacterium | reverse complement strand
GTTCGACCACTGCGGTGGTGTCCGAACTGGTGAACGTAATTTGACCTTGGCCAATCTTACCAATGTATTCGCCAAATAATTTACCCGGCAACAAAGCCGAACCTTCTTGTTTCACGTCCGCGTGAATTGTTTTACGAATGTATAATTCCAAGTCGGTGGCAAAGAATGTTACTTCGTTGCCTTTTGCTTCGATTTTAATGCCTTCCAAAATCGGGTTGACCGTTTTGCTGTTTGTACCGTGACCCACAATGGCCATTGCGGTCTTTAAATCTTCTCCATCACAAATAAATTTCATACCATGATTATAACAAAAATTGGTGTCAGTGTCCACAAAAATTGGTGCCACGTGGATGATTATGCGGGATAGGTGGTTACCGACAACAAGAACTTTTTGCCGGTCGTAATAAATTCAATTAAGTTGTTGGTAAAGTAGGCGTTTAACTGGCTGGCGACCGCGTCATCGACATAAGTGCGGCATTCGTCCATATTATGCAGTTCTAATTTATTTATTGGTTCGCCATGGTGTTCATCGCCGTAGCCATAATCGTGTTCGGTAATGTAACGCCAAGTCGCCAGGTTTTGGACTTTGGCTTCGGTTTGTTTTGGTGGCAGGGTATCTTTGGGTACTTGCGGGGCTTTAACTTGTGCCATTGTGTGGTCGGATAAGCTGATTAATAGTGTGTTTCCGCGACGGCTAACCGGATTAGTGATTTCGGTTTTCATCATCGACTGTAAAAAATCAACGACAAAAGTAGGATAAGTGCTGTCCGGTGCTTCATGTGTTTGTTGTTTCATGCTTTAATTATACCGGATAAAGTTATGTGCGAAAACCGAAATCGTTCGACAAAATTCGACAAGTAATTCTTTACTTGCTCAATTGGTTTAAAATATCATCCACGGCGGTTTTCAGTTTATCGTCAGTGGTAATTTGTTTAGCAATTTTATCACGACTGAAAATTACCCACGCGTGAGTACGTCCGCCGACAATTTCACCAATTTCGGTCAAGGGCACGGCTTCCAATTTTTTGGTTAATAAGTAAGCGGCGACCGAACGAGCATTGGCTAATTTTTCGGTACGGCGTTTGCCGGTGATTTCGTCCGGTGTCACATCAAAATAATTGGCAGTAGTCGCAATCACGCGCGCCGCCATGTCGCCCACACGGGCGGTTTCGGCATCGCCAGAATTATCAGCCAATGCGGCATCGCAATCTTCAATTGTGGGAACCGTGTGTCCGTTTAATTCGGCATACACAATAATTTTGATCAAGTGACCTTCCATGTCGCGAATATTTTCATTGACCTTGTTGGAATGTTCCGCAATGTGGGCGGCCACTTCGTTTGGTAAGAACTTATCTTCCAAAGCCGCTTTCTTTTGCAAAATTGCGGTGCGCATTTCAATGTCAGGCGTGCGAATATCTTGGAAAATTCCACTTTTTAAGCGTGATTGTAAACGTTCCGACAAGGTAGCAATTTCGTTCGGGTGGCGGTCACTGGTTAAAACAATCTGGCGTTGGTGTTCAAATAAATCGTTAAACGTGTGGAAAAATTCTTCTTGCGTCGCTTGTTTACTCGCCAATTCTTGCACGTCGTCAATTAACAGCACGTCGACGTTACGATACTTTTCACGGAAAGCACCAAAATCACCTTTTTGTTTAATCACGCTGACGTAATCGTCGGTGAACTTTTCAATTGAAGTTAAAACTAATTTGGTTGAAGGTTTATCTTCCAAAATGTAGTTCGCAATTGCGTTTAACAAGTGGGTTTTACCTAAACCAGAACGACCATAAATAAACAAAGGGTTAATTTTCTTGGCGGGGTGCTTCGCCACAAATTCCGCCATGGCGGCAACTTCTTGGTTAGATTTACCCACGATAAAGTTGGCAAAAGTTTGTTGTGGGTTAATGTTATTATTGTAAATTACTGGCTCGGCTTCGGTTACGACCGGTGCGGGATTGTTACGGGCATCGCGACGTTCTTTTTCTACGGCGTCGATAATTTCCACTTTTTCCACTAAAGGGGCTACCGCTTTCACTGCGGCATCAATGTGTGGAAAGTGTCGTTCGTTGCGGGCGTAGTTCGCATCGCGGGTGGTAGGAGCGCACAAAGTAAAAGTGCCGTCTTCAAAACTTTCCGCGACCAATGGTTGGATATAAAGGTCAAAAGAAATACTGCTGACATTATTTTCAATGATAGGGAGTGCATGTTTCCAAATTTCGGTAACGTCCATAATGTAAGTATCTTACCATATGATTAGTTGTTTTGTAAATGAATGAATGCGAAATAATCATTCTGAATTATTAAACTTGACGGCTGGAAAGTTGTATGTTATCATACTCTCTATGAAAAGAACTTGGCAACCCAGTAAAGTTAAACGTCGTCGTGCGGTAGGTTTCCGCAAACGTATGAAAACAGTTGGCGGACGCAATGTGTTACGCCGTCGTCGTGCGCGTGGTCGCAAACGTTTAACCACCAAATAAAATGTTACCTTTAAGGTATCGCTTAAAAAAGCGCAAAACATTTAACTACTTACACCAACACGGTAAACGTCAAAGTGGCGATTTCGTGGTGGTGTATTTTTGTGTTGCCAGCAATTTGAAAATTGGTTTCAGTGCTAGTAAAAAAGTTGGTAACAGTGTCGTGCGTCATCGTTCGGCACGCTTAATGCGGGAGGCTATGAAACCTTTGTTGTCACGTGTCAATCCGCGAACCAACATGATTGTGGTGGCTAAGCCCGAATTACCGGCACAGCATCTCTTATATATAACTTTGGATTTGGAAAACACTTTGAAAAAAGCCGGACTTATGTTATAATCAGCAATATATGAATATTCAGTTTCCGTCCGGTTCGGGCATTCAAGGTTTTGTTTACTGGTTACTATCCCAAATTATGGGGTGGGGTTGGCTTTCTTACGCGATTGCAATCATTTTTTTCACTTTGTTTATTAAATTGATTTTGTCGCCGTTAGATTTTTTTAACCGTCTGTTAACACGTCGTACGCAAATTAAACAACAAGCGTTGGCAGGTGAAGTTAAGGATTTGGAAAAAATCTACGGTAACGACCCGTTGACATTTACTCGTGCGCGCCAAGCGTTGTACCAAAAGAACGGCGTTGGCGGTATGGGTAGCAGTTTAATTGCTTTGGTTAGTGTGATTGTGACCATGGTCGTCTTCTTTCAGGTCATGGGTGCTTTGAATAATATTTCTAATTATAACATTCGCATTCAATATCAAGAATTGCAAGGTGTGTACCAGGAATATGTTGCGGATAAAGATGCTGCTAATTTGACCGACGAACAAAAAACTGAATTGTCTAACCTTTTGAACGCAAAATACAATGACGTCAAAATTACCGGTGGTTGGATTAAAAATTTGTGGCAACCGGATAATCCGTTAATGAAACCAATTAAATCGGTTAATGATTACAATAAGAGCCAACCGAACGATTACAAATTAACAACCGACGAACAAGTTGCCGAATATAATGCGATTTACGATTATATTGATGTGAAAAATCAACCCAATGGATTCTTTATTTTGGCAATTTTGTCCGCGTTGACTGTGTTTGGTTCGTTAAAAATTAACGCATTAATGGCGAAACGTAATGCGCCCAAAAAAGTGGAAGAGAAGAAACCGGAACAAATCATCACTTATTCATTGCGTGATGCGAAACAACAGGGTGCTGAACAAGAAAAACCGATGGTTGACCCGGCGCAAATGACCAATATTATGATGTGGGTGATGCCGTTATTGTACGTTTACTTTGCGACTTTGCAAACGTCGGCGTTTGCGATTTATATGATTGCATCGTCCGCAGTGTCGACTTTGTTGTCGGTGGGTTTTGGTTTCTTGATTGATTTAATCTTGCGCCATGTGAAAACGCCCGAAATTAAAAAAGAATTCGATGCGACGGTGATTAACCCGCATACGAAGTATTTCAAAGGAGGAAAAAAATGAACAAATCTGTAACAGTTAGTG
>JAFZUF010000136.1 GCA_017618475.1 Clostridia bacterium | reverse complement strand
TCCAAAAATGCGCTTCTGAGACGCACGCGTATGCTAATTCCGCCACGCTCGCGAGTATGATAGCATAACTTATTTCGGGTGGTTTGTCAAAAGTTGTGCATTGGTGAAAATGCGTTTGTCAAAAGTCACATTTATGTGTAATTTATATTTGTGGTATTAAAACGCATCATGATGAACGGCTTTAAGTCGTTTGCCGATAAAATCGAAATCGATTTCGGCGCAGGTATTACCGGGATTGTCGGGCCAAATGGCTGCGGCAAAAGTAATGTCAGCGATGCGATTAAATGGGTACTTGGTGAACAAAGTTATAAAGCTGTGCGTGGCGGCTCCATGCAGGACGTAATTTTTAAAGGTACTGCCAACCGCAAAATGCAATCTTATGCCGAAGTGGCATTGTCGTTTGATAACCGTTCGCACGTGTTTGAAATTGATGAAACAGAAGTCACGATTTCGCGTAAGTTATACCGTGACGGCGAAAGTGAATATGCGTTGAATGGACAACCCACGCGCTTAAAAGATATTCGTAATTTATTACATGATAGCGGGATTGATCCAGACGGAATGACAATTATCAGTCAGGGGCAAGTAGCGAACTTGGTGTCGGCAAAACCTGAAGACCGTCGTGGTATTTTTGAAGAAGCGGCGGGCATTGCGAAGTTCCGCGCGCGTAAAGACGAAGCCGAACGAAAATTGCAACGTACTGACCAAGAATTGGTACGTGTAACCGACGTCTTAAATGAAATTGAACGTAATTTAGGGCCTTTGATGAAACAAGCGGAAAAGGCACAAAAGTATTTGCAATTAAAAGAAGAATTAAAAAATTTAGAAATTAATTTGTTTATCTATAAATACGACCACGTGGCGGAAGAAAAGGCCAAAGCGCAAGCCGACGCCGATGCGTTGGATCAAGAATTAAAACAGTTGCAAGCGCGATTAGCGATGATGGACCGCGCCAGTGCAACTGGTATGCAAGAATTGTCGGCTTTGGATAAAAAGGTAGCGGATTTAAGGGACCAAATTTTGGCGTTATCTTTGGACAATCAACGTCAAAGTGGAGAACAGTTGTTATATCAAGCGACGGCGGACAGTTTGCACCAAGCCGAATTGCAACGCGAACAATTATTGTCGAAAAAACAAATGATTGCGAACATTATTGATTCAGGCGAAGGCTTTAAGTATAGTGTTAAAAAGTTAATTGAAGAGCGTAATCGTAATAGTGCCGTAGCGCAAGCGATTGTCGGGGTAGTGTCGCAAGAATTAAATGTGCCGGCGGAATTGGAAACGGCGATTGAGATGGCATTGGGTGCGGCGGCGCAAAACGTGATTACGCATAACGAAGAAGATGCTAAGGAGTTGGTGCATTTGTTAGCAAATAAGAATTTGGGACGCGCGACGTTCTTGCCAATTACCGCGGTGAAATCCCGCGACATTAAACCGGATGAACGCGCAATTTTACGTGGTATGGGCAAGCGCGTGTTGGGTGTTGCCAGTGAATTAGTTGAATATAAATCCGAAATCGCCGGTGTCGTGTCGAATTTGTTAGGGCGGGTGATTGTATGTGATAATTTGGATTCGGCGATTGCGTTGTCACGCCAAGCGCATTATGCGTTTAAGGTGGTGACTTTGGATGGTGATATTATTGAACCACGCGGCAGTATCACGGGCGGTAGTAAGAATGCGGTAACGAACACGATTTGGCACACAAATAACCTAAAACAAATTGAAGCGCAATTGGTTGAAGTTGATAAGAATATCACGGCTTTGCGTGAGAAATTAAACCAATTAAAGGTTGATACTAAAGAAATTAAAATCAGCGCGGCACAAGCTAAGTTGGAACAATTAAAAGACGAGTTAGCAAAGACGGTAGCGGAACGTGATAATTTGCATTATGCGACCGGTACTTCGGTTTCGGGACGTCAAGAGTTATCCGAACAAATTAATGCCTTGCAAGTGAAATATTATTACGCGACCAATTTATTGACGCGAATGGATGCGGAAATTGAAAATTTAAGTCAACGCATTACCGATGAATACAATTTGAATTATAGTGCGTGTTACGAACAACGTGACCCCGAATTTGACATTGTGGCGGCGGAACCACGTGTTGACGAATTACGCCGGGCAATTCAACATTTGGGTAATGTTAACTTAGATGCGATTGAACAAGTTAAGACCGACAGTGAACGTTACGAAAGTTACAAAGCCCAAAGCGACGATTTGTTTGCGGCGAAGCAAGATTTGGAAAAAGTCATGCGTGATTTAGCGCAACAAATGGAAAAGAATTTCAAAACGGCGTTTGAACAAATCAACAAGAACTTCGGCGTGGTGTTCCAAGAATTGTTTGGTGGTGGTTCGGCAAAATTAATGCTGACCAATGCAGACGATTTCTTGGAATGCGGTATTGACATTATGGTTGAACCGCCGGGTAAAAAAATTGCGTCCAACCTGTCGTTGTTGTCGGGTGGGGAAAAGGCGTTAACCGCGATTGCAATTTTGTTTGCGATTTTGAAGTTTAAGAGCATGCCGTTCTGTTTACTTGATGAAATTGAAGCAGCTTTGGACGATTCAAACGTCGGACGTTTTGCCAGCTACTTGCATAATTTCTCGGGTGAAACGCAATTCATCGTGATTACGCACCGTAAACCGACCATGGAACTTGCCGATCGCTTGTACGGTATCACGATGGAAGAGAAGGGTGTCAGTAAAATCGTTTCGGTCAAACTGGCATAAGCTAAGTTTAGTAAAAATGTCTTCGTTTTGTACGGGGGCGTTTTTTTTTTGTTAAATGCAAGAAATACTTGCAATTTTGGCGATTATACCATATATTATCTTTATCGGGGATTGGCGCAGGGGTAGCGCGCTTGTTTTGGGAGCAAGAGGCCGTGAGTTCAAATCCCACATCCCCGACCAAAATTTTTGGGATAAAAGAAAGCCAGTTGATACTGGCTTTTTAATTTGCGAAATTAAAATTGCCATTACATAATGCAGTATGAAATTAACAAACAAGATTATATTTGTGGATTATGAAGTTACCTTGTCGGAAAATCCTGTGGGCTGTAGTGCCGATTGAACAGTGAGTGAAGTTTACTGAAATAAATTTTATGTCATATTGGTTTATGAGCTGTTATATACATATAAATAGTAGATTATTTATTTGATGGAGAAAAAATGGAGTTTCCTAAAGTAATTGAAGAATATAGCGTCGTGGGGGAATCACTTTGTCAACAAGCCAGTAAAACAATTATTGAATATGAAAAGCATGATTTTGCACGGAAAGGAGCGGGATTTCCTGTTGAATTTTTTAGTCTTTATGATGAAGAAGGACTTGGGGATATTGTTGATATTAATATTTTAAAAAATAAGGATGGGTCAATTTATCCACAGATTTCTGTTATTGGAAAAAAATCTTTTGCCATCTGGGACGGACAAATAAGGAAAGGTACCAATGATATATTGAAATTATTAACAGTAAATGAATTAACGGAAAAACAAAGAGAGCTGATAAAAACGGTTATAAAAGTATTTGGGGAAGCGTTAAACCAAATGATTCAAAAAAATCCCAATAATGAAACCTTTAAAGAATGTATGAAATTTTTTGGCATCGCACAGCAGCAAAAACATAATGTTGAAAAAGATCCAGAAATGCAAATATAATCTAAAAAATAAATGTCGCGTGATTTAGCTTAAAAAGCCGTTAATAATTTGCTGTTCGGCTTCGGCTTGGGTTAGACCCAAGGTCATTAACTTGATTAATTGGTCGGCAGAAATTTTGCCAATGGCGGCTTCGTGTACCAAAGTGGCGTTCACGTTTTGGGCGGAAATTTGTGGGGTTGAATTAATTACTGCATGGTCAGCCAAAATACCGTCACATTCAACATGTCCGAAACATTGAGCTTTACCAATTATATTAGAATTAAATGCTTGGTAACTGTTATCTTTAGCGACCGAACGCGAAGTAACTTCGACTTTGGCATTATCACCTAAAAGTTCAACTGTGAAATCGGTGGTTGCTTTTTGTTGATTGGTGGTCAAAATTTTTTCGTTAATAACCAAAGTAGCATTGGCTTGTAAGCTTGCGGTAGTTTTGCGATCAGCGTAATTGACGCCACCTAATTGTACGGTTTCCATAGTAAAGCAACTGTTGGTTTCCATTTCAATGCGGGTGGTGGGGTTAAGGTTCTTTTCGCCGGTATTTTGTCCGATACCAAGATGTTTTTCCACGTATTTAACTTTGGCGTTTTTACCAATATGGAAAGTATGGATACCATCGTGGCGGCTGTTTTGATTGGTGTCGTTATGAATGCCACAGCCCGCAACGATTAAGACATCGCAGTTTTCACCGATATAAAAATCGTTATAAACCAAATCGTTTAAGCCGCCTTGGGTGATAATTACTGGAATATGTACGCTTTGGTTATGTGTGTTTGGGGAAATGATAATATCAATGCCGTCTTTATCTTGCTTTGAAACAATTTGAATTTGTTCATTGCAGTTGCGGGATAGTAATTTACCATCCTGGCGAATATTATAGGCACCTTGGGGAATTTCATGCAATCCCGCGGTTTGTTCCAACAATGTCTTAGTAATGGCGTCCATCATTTGTCACCTCGTAATCGCGCGCATTTTTTATTAGCATCAATAAACTGAATAACTTCGTTAGGTGTACCGACTTTATCAATTTTAGCACTGTTTAATAAGACTACTTTGTCCGCAATTAAAATAATTTTATGTTGGTGACTGATAATTATGTTGGTTGCGGTTTGATTTTGAAAAATATTGACCAGGTTGTCAAAACTCCATAAGTCAATACCAGCTTCTGGTTCGTCAAAAATGTTCAGTTTGGCTTGACGCGCCAAGACAGTGGCAATTTCAATGCGCTTTAATTCGCCGCCGGATAGTTTGGTATCCAATGGACGGTTAATATAATCTTTAGCACAAAGTCCAACTTGGGATAGGTAAGTACAACATTCATTGCAGTCAAAATTTTGATTGAGAATGATTTTAAATAAATCCTTAACTTTTAATCCTTTAAACGTTACCGGTTGTTGGAAGCCAAAAGCAATGCCTTTGCGTGCACGTTCGGTAATTGATAAGTTGGTAATATCTTCACCATTAAATAAAATTTTGCCACTGGTCGGTTGAATGATGCCCATGATAATTTTAACCAAGGTGGATTTACCACTGCCGTTTTGACCGGTAATAACCACGTTTTGTTTGTCACCAATTTGCAATGAAATATCCTGCAAAATTGTTTTTTGCCGACCATTTTCACTTACAGTATAACTTATGTGTTGTAATTCAAGCATAATTTTCAATTTCATACTACAACGCTTAAAGGTCATTGTCAATGAAAAGGTTTTTGACAAAAGTCATGATGCTTGCTATGGTAGATTGTTAAAGGGAAGTATCAGTAATGAATGGTTATGACTTTGATCAAACGATTTATGACGGCAACAGTTTTGTTGATTTTTATTTTTATTGTTTACTGCGACGTTTGTACATTGTTTTAATTTTGCCTTACCAATTTATACTGAGTGTGCTTTACGTTTTACATGTTTTAAATCGTAAACAATATAAACAGGCTTTTCATTGCTATTTGTTTTTTGTATTCGGTAAAATGCGATTGGTAGACAAATTTTGGCAGACGCGAATTAAAAAAATTAAAGCGTGGTATTTGGCACAAAAAAAAGACGATGATGTTATTGTCAGTGCTTCACCGGAATTTTTCTTGCGTCCGGCTTGTGATAAATTAGGCATTAAACATTTAATAGCTACCGACATGGACATGCGTACGGGATTAATTCGGGGGGAAAATTGCTGCCGACAATGTAAAGTTAAAATGTTTCAACAACGTTTTGGCGCCGATACTCAATTAGCCAGTTTTTATTCAGATTCCAAAAATGATATTCCAATGATGCTGCTTGCTCGTAAAAAATATTTTGTTGATGGTAACGATATTCAAGAATATCAAGCGTAAGAAAAATTTTCGTAAAAAAAACTCCGCAAGTGGCGGAGTCTTTTTTTGTTTTGTGTCGAAATTACATTTTTGCAAGGATGTCTTTACGTTTAGCATCATATTCTTCTTGAGTTATTAAGCCTTTGTCCAACATTGATTTTAATTTTTCTAATTGTGTTTCAATGCTGTCAGCTTGTTGTTTGGCAATACGTTTGAATTCAGCTTCGTTAGTATCTTCATCTTCATCATCCAAATCCATTAAACCAATATCTTTGTTTAGTTTACGGTTTTGTGCCAAGATTGCGTTACGAACACGACGTTTACGTGCATTGCTGATGACACCCGTAGCAACAAGAACATAGACACAAGCCAAAATCATTAAACTACCAGCAACACGGTTCCAAACAATACTCATTGTTTCGGGTGCAACTTTGAAACCATTGTTAATTGAAACGCCAAATAGTAAAATCGATAACCAGATATCAATGTAAACTAAACTTAAATAGGTGATGGCTTGAAAAGGAATGTATTTGTTGCGATATTTAATAATGTATTTACCAATGAATGAGGCAATAGTGACTTGCATGGAAATTAACAAAGTGATACGAATCAAGTGTAATAAGCCTAAACTCATGTTGTCGACACGAATGAAATGGCAGATAACTAAAGTTGTAATTTCCCATAAAACAACACAGACCGCAGTAGCAATTAAGAAAACTAAGGAAACGATTTTAAATTCTTTTTGTTCTAGGTATTTTGACCATGGTAAGACCAATAAAATACCAATCAATGCTAAACCAACACAAATTGTAAATTCGACAATGCTCAATTTGAATGGTAACATCTTCGAGCCAAATAAGACGCACAAGCCGACAACCAAGAATAACCCGATGACGGCAACGTTTTGTAGCAACATGTATAAATTAAATATTCATTTATTCTTTTCTGGTAGAGTTTTATTTTCCATAAATTACTCCTTTTATTTTATATATATATCTATTATTGATTTTACACGAAAATCTAATGCATCGTCAAATCATTTGTCTTGCTTGTGAAGATTGTTAAAAAATTTGATTAGAAACTTACCATAGTGAAGTAATTAACGTATAATGATTCGCAATACAGTTAGACAATATTTTATTGCGATAAATGCGAAATTTGTCGAATAAAATATATTGTTAATTTAATTATAAAAGGGTATGGTTATAAGTATGGGGAATTGTAATGCGAGTAAAGCCACTAAAATTACGCCGATAATTGAAAATGGCGTAAAGAAAATTGGTGCGTATCGATTTGGTAGTTGTCAGACTTTGAAGTCTGTGATTATTCCGGAAGGTGTCACACAAATTGATGAGTTTGCTTTTCAAGGCTGTATCAATTTGAAGTCAGTAGTTTTGCCTAGAAGTTTGGAAAAAATCGGTACTGGTGCCTTTTTTGGTTGTGAAAATTTGGTTGAGATCAATATTCCGGATAATTTAAATGAAATTGGAATGTTGGCATTTGGTA
>JAFZUF010000135.1 GCA_017618475.1 Clostridia bacterium | reverse complement strand
TATATAAAATTTATTATTATAGACCTCTTTTGCATTGTCGTAGTTGCTCACCCAATCATCGAATGCTGACTCTGGTGTGTAATAACTGGAATCACCATCAACATTCAATTTCGCGACTGTCGGGTAGTTAGCAACCATACCTTTCGGAGAAGTGTACGGAGTCAACCTGTAATAGATTGCCCGACAGTCACTAGTATATGACCACAGGGATTCAAACCTAATAGAACAATCTTCAGTTTCGAGCGGGTAACAGCCTTCAGAGCACCTTCCTCCTCCACCTGCGAACGCATAATTACGAAAACCGCCACCATTCACCTTATAAATACCAACTTGATTATTCGCGCCTTTTAAAGAATCGCCGTTCACATAAGCACCACCACCTTCATATTTACCGGCGCCGCCACCGCTTACGTACAAATTTGTAGAGTTAAAGCTACCCGTAGCGTTCTGCCTGTTGAACACCCCGGACGACCCTGATGAGTTGGAATTTCCTCTCGCACCGTTTTTTTGATCGTAAGCTGGATAACCCACAAAAGTCCAATCTGCACCCGATGCACGATGTTGGATACCAATTCTCTCAAACGTACCATTAACACCCAACACACCACTACTCACGGTGTAATCAACCCCTATAAACCGTGCACTTGAAGCCGCACCACAAAAATTCGTACCACCACCACCGCCACCAGCAGCAATTGCCCATTCATCACTACAACCGTTAGGCCTAGCTTTATTAACTTTAACTTTGAAAGCACTTCCACCTCTGTTAAATCCTTCATCAATATCATAATCATCAACACGATACCCTTGTCCACCTTCGATCAACGAATTATTCCAAACATTTCCGTCGGACTCATAAAAACCAACACAAACGGCACCATTTCCTGCCGTTCCTTCATCTTGTTCACCACGGCTACCATTAAAAATTATCATATAAGTGACACCAGCATCGGCTTTAAAACTAGGCATTGTATTTGGTTCCCATGGGTAACTTTCTTCATAAACATATTTACTACCAATGGAAATTGGCGAGTCAGCCGAAACCGACGGGTTAGATGACGAATTAATTTTATTGATTATATCATAAGTTGCAAAACAAACCGAAAAAGCGGCAATTAACACCGATAAGATTATAATCGACGCCTTTCTTTTGTTCCCCATTTACTGTTTATTATTTATCACAATAACCGATTTATGTAAAATGAATTCTTATCCATGACAAAGTTGACGAATTTTTTCAAATCGTTCGGTCACAATGGAATTTTGGATTTGGGGCATGGCGGCGGCCGGCGTACCCGTGCGTGGTGAATATGGAAAAATGTGGATTTTATCCAATTTGATTGTTTGTAAAAAGTTTATGGTGTGATTAAAAGCCGTGTCCGTTTCGGTGGGGAAACCCACAATTAAGTCGGTACCAAAGGTTGCCCTTGAAAACGCGTTACGCAGTTGTTGAATGATAGCGGCATATTCCTTGGTCGTATAATGGCGGTTCATATCGTGTAAAACTTGGTCATCACCCGATTGCAAACAGATATGAAAATGCGGTACAAAATTTTGACAATCTTTTAAAGTGGCAATTAACTCTGCGGTCATCATCGGCGGTTCCAAACTGGAAATCTCCCACGCGCGACCGCACGCATCCACCGCCCGACACAAAGCAGCAAAGTCAGGATAATAACATAAATTAATACCACACAGCACCACCGACGTCACGTGCGGTTTTTGGGCGCGAATTTCTTGCACTACGTCATCAATCGGTCGGCATTCAATCTTATTTCTTAAGTACGGAATAATGCAATACGTACAAAAATTTTGACAACCATCTTGCACCTTAATAAACGCTTTTTCGCGTTGGTGTTCAACAATTGCACCCGTTAAGCGTGCCTTATCCGTCATAATTGCCCCGCTGTTTTCATTCACCACATTATCTGGAGAATTTTGCGATAAAACGTTAGCGACTTCCAAAGCCACCATTTCCGGTGTTTTACGACCAAACGCGCACCCCATTGTGACGATCTGTGCATTGGGATGATAACGTTTAATTTTTGATACACCATAGCGTGATTTCTTTTCCGCCATGCTGGTCACCGCGCATGAATTAATCACAAAAGCCGCCGCCGTCGGCAATTTAGAAACAGCCCCATCGCTGACCATTTCACATTTAATACCCATTGCGGTCAAGTTGCTGGCCACCGCTTCACTTTCATAATAATTCACTTTACAGCCGTACGTAATAATGTACACGGTCGGCGCTTGACTTTGCATAATGTTCATTATATAATCATAACATTATTTTGTAAATTAAAAGCGGGGTGAAAAACTGTGAGTCAAGTCATCGTTGGTGAAAACGAAAGTTTGGAAAATGCTTTGAAACGTTTCAAACGCAAAGTCCAAAAAGACGGCATTATGGCGGACATGAAACGTAAAGAAGAATGGGTTAAACCAAGCGTCGCGCGTAAATTAAAAAGCCAAAATGCCCGCAAACGTGCTCGTAAAGAAGCTCGTGGCGCCAAAACCGCCATGTAATTGAAATAGCAGGCAATAAAAAAAGGACTGTTCATTGCGCAGTCCTTTTTTTGTTGGTCGTTTAAACTTATTTGGCCAATTCTGTCGCACGCGTTTCGCGAATGACATTAACTTTAATTTGACCCGGATATTGCAATTTCGCTTCAATTTCCTTGGCAATATCTTTCGCCATAAATGTTGCATCAGCATCAGAAACCTGCTCCGGTTTTACAATAACACGAACTTCACGACCCGCCGAAATTGCGTAGCACTTATCCACGCCAGTCTTGGCTTTACAAATATCTTCCAAGTCGTGCAAACGTTTAATATAGTTTTCCAAGTTTTCACGACGTGCGCCCGGACGGGATGAACTGATGGCATCCGCAACTTGCACGATAACGGCTTCCACCGAATGATACGGTACGTCACCATGATGCGCTTCAATACAGTGAATTACAGCCTCGGATTCTTTACAACGTTTGGCAAGTTCCACACCAATCGAAACGTGAGTTCCGTCAACTTCGTGGTCGGTTGCTTTACCAATATCATGCAATAAACCACCACGACGACAAACTTGTTCATTTGCGCCTAATTCCAACGCCAACAAGCCTGCCAGTTGCGAAACTTCCACACTGTGTTTCAAAACGTTTTGGCCGTAACTGTAACGATATTTCAAGCGACCTAATTGCTTAATAATTTCCATTGGCAAACCGTTCACACGCGCATCATAAGCGGCATGCTCACCCACATTCTTGCATTGTTGTTCCATATCCTTCTTGGTGCGTTCAACAATTTCTTCAATCCGCGCCGGATTAACACGGCCATCCATAATTAATTTTTCCAATGACAAACGGGCAATTTCGCGGCGATACGGATCAAACGAAGAAACAGTAATCACGTCTGGCGTATCATCAATAATCAAATCAACACCTGTCGCGGCTTCAATCGAACGAATGTTACGACCTTCCTTACCAATTAAG